>JBAOIA010000007.1 GCA_037045145.1 Bacteroidia bacterium | reverse complement strand
TAGCATAGTGGTATGGATAGTAAAACATCTTCTGCCAATGCATAGCTGCCCTCTTCAAAGTAATGTTCTGCCATCTCATATTTTGCCTCCAGAGTTTGAATCCGATTTAACCAATAATTTATTTGTTGTGAAATATTGGTGGTGTCGCCCGGATTCGATTCTTCAATAGTTTGGTTGTTCTTATAATTTAAATCTGATAATATCTTGTTTGACACCAATGCCATTTTTTCATTGTAGTCGCCTAGTGTGTTTTCCATTACTGTGCGCGAGGTGCCTACATCCCACGTTGTCTCAATGGCGGCTATCATATATGCTGGCAAGGGTGATGGTATATCATATTGCAAATAGTCTAAAAAATCTTCACTTCTTGTTGCATCAGAATTGGCCATACATACTACCAATAGCATGGCAGGTGGCAGTATGCCTGTGCCTGCAACATCACGCAAAACCTCTTGCGATACATAAGGCGACAATAACAACAACTCGTCTCGTAATGTTGTTGCCTCGGTGGACCAGGTTTGTTGTATCTGTGTCAGCAGGTTGTTTGTACTGCCACCATCCATAAGCGTATTATATGTATAGAGTAAATTCAAATAGGCTGTCTCGGCAGAATCATATTCCATATACAACTGTGATAGCTCCACCTCATCTAACGGCCTCAATGCACAAGGTGGATCGCACAGATTGGAGGGGCATGTTTCACTTCCGCTTATTGGAATTGTTGTTACCTTATACGTACTTACAGGGGTCTGCTGCATATTGCCGGTTTTGCAATAATAACTTAGCTGTGCTGGTGAAAAATTGTAAATATCATTCCCTTGATTTACCCCGCCTACAGAAAAAGTGTTTCGCGCAGGACTTTGCAAGCTGCCCTGATTCAACCTGATGCCATCCCACGTTGTCTCGCCTGAGGTATATATATAAAAATCATAATTTACGTTTTGAGTATTCTCATTACATAAGTATTGAAGTCCCTGAAAGTTTGGATTTGTACTGCTGCGGTTGATGCCCCATGCATAGTTTCCAAAGTTAACTTCGTTGAAAGTGTTTTTATATATCTGATTACTCGATGTGCCGGTTTGGTAGCTGGCTATACCAAATTTTGAAGGATTGTATGCTGGGTTGGATGACTTGTTGAAATGATTCTCCTCAATAGTGAAGCCTGTACCATACATGTTTTGTATGCCTAACTGTACTGTGGCTCCAGTCATTTGATTTCCACCTACATTAAATGTGTTTAACAACAGATTGAAATTATTGACGTAGCTGGTATATATCCCCGTTTGATTATTGGTGAATGTGCTGTTTGCCACAGTAAAGGAAATTGGTACTCCGGTACTTCGTGCATCAATGGCTCTATATAAGTTATTAAACGATGAACCACTGTTAACTATAAAATTACTATTCATGGATTTGATTCCTATGCTTTTTTTGTTAAACATTACTGATGAATTATAATTGTTGAATTGACAACCCAAAAAACTTATGCCTGTGCAACCATCTATATATACATGCTGCGGTGTATTTGAAAAAATATAGTTATTCGTTAATAAAATTTACTCCGGAAAAATAACTCCTGTTGCCATAATTCTTGCCATTATATAAATTTACATAAGGCAAAAACTCCACATCCATGATGCAGTTTTTAAATGTAGCTCCGGTAGTGGCTACAACAATTCCGCCTCTGTGTAAATTAACGGCAGGGTTATAAAACTTTTGCGCACGAACACCACATATTGCATATTCTATTATTGAATTATTTTTAATGGTGAGCTTACCCACTGCAAGCGGCATTATATTCTGACTTTGATTGCTCTGGCTGCCCCATACTTCTACACCCTGCCAGGTATAGGCAACATTACATGGGTCTCCCATATAGTTTGAAGTTAACAGCGTACCATCTGTAAGTGTTAGCGTACTGCCGGGCTCTACAATAACCTTTGCTTCCGGACTAAATTTAAACGTCATACCGGAAATAGTGAGGTTGGAGTTTTGCCTTATACGTAATTCTCCTGTTACATGTATTGGCACACTTACTCCCAATGGATTGTTTGATGTACCATAACTCCATGTAGCGGTTTGGTTGGTGCTTGCATTGGCAGGATAATTCAATGTATGCGTGGTTACTACTTGTGGTGCAACAGATGGTGTTATCGAACTATAATCCTGCCCGTCTATCTGATCGGGTAGGGTGTAAAGCGTACTATTCGGGTTTACACCTCCTAGTGTATAGTCTGCCTTGGGAGGATTGGGTAATGCAAATGGCTCATTCCCTGTTAACATTACAGGTTGTGGTACAATGTTAGGGTCGAACGCTCCAATGTTCTTGCCGAAACTTCCACCCATTAAAGAAGATGCATACATGTAACCGTTTTTGGCTAATTCTATTTGCGAGAATCCGAAGGATGCCGATGGATTGGTATTATTTGATCCTATCACAAAGGTTGATATTTGATTTGTATTATAAGGTATAGCTACATCCACAGAGAAAATACCGTCAGTGCCTGCACCTACAAAAAGTTTGGTGGTGTTGCCATCTTGATAAAATTCTACTCCGCGAAAACCTGACACAGAATAATTATAATAATTCTGCCAGGTTGAAGAAAGCCCAAGATTAAACTCCTGGTAAGCGTTGGCTCCATAAGCTGTTACATCTGCATCTCCGTTGCCATCTAATGCTAAATAATGATACCGGTTTTGGGTGGGGAAACCGCCTCCATAATTTCCCTTTGCATAGCTTGCCCAGGCCAACCATTTTCCATCGGCAGACAGTTCCAACTCGCGAGAAAAAATTCGTGCCCCATCATTATCCAGCGGTGTGGTTGGATATACTTGTGATGTATTAACAGGAACCGTCACCGTGCCGTCATTGTTTACTATTACTTTATGGATCTGCCCACTGCCCGATGGCCCTAAAGTTAGCGTACCCGAGCCTGCCATAAAATAAAGATAACGCTCCTGATCTACTCCGTGCGGAAGACCTAAGGCAATGGCTCCAAACTCCGTATTTACAACACCGCTAAATTGAACCTCCACCAAGGCATCTGCCAATGTCTCTACCGACAAACTATTCATATCCACTACTGCCCGATACAAACCCGTAATACTATTGCCTCCTCCCCAGGTGCTGAAAATATTATACTTCCGCTGGCAATTGGTAATGGTATCGTTGGTGCCAAAAGGAACAATAATCACCTCTGCCCCTCCTGTAATTATTGTACCCAGCAGGGTGTTGTTGTAGTCATACACTTTGTTGTCGGCTATATAAAAAACAAGGTTGTTGCCACTGTCGTAAACCCCGTTGGCCACCTGAATGGCTGTGGCCGGGCTACCTGCAATGGGTGTAACCACTACGTTGTTGATTTGCACATCCACTTTATTGGGTGCAATAAACCAGTTTTTCATTTGTGCCTGAAGGGGTGCTGTGATGCTTAGCATCAGCAATGTGGTAATGAGGTTGGATAGCTTTTTCATTTGTTGGTTTTTTAAAAGATAAGATGTTATTTGTGAATTATTACTTTTTCTGATACTGTTCTTGCACCATAATAAAGTGTGGCTATGTATATTCCGTTGGGCAGATGGTGCAGGTCAACACTTTCCTTTTTATAGCTGCTCAATGTGCCGGTATAAACACATTGGTTCATGATATTATAAATTTTTAGTTCAGCATTTTTTCTCGGAATTCCTTTGAACAGAATGGTAAAATTGCCGGATGAAGGGTTTGGATAAACACTGAAATCGAAAGGATTATTTACTTCGGCAATGCCTGTGCCGTTGCCTACCATGCCAAGGCTGTCTGTCTTGATGATGTAGGCTCCAACTTGCAAGGTGCTGGGTATATTTGCTGTACCGCAAATAATATATCCGCCATCCTTTGTCTGTCTCACAAAATAGCCATCATCTGCCGAACTATCGCCAAACTGCCTTGTCCACAATGTATCGCCTAATGAGTCTGTTTTAAATAAATGTACATCTGAATTAAGCGGATTACCATTTACAATCCTGCCTGTTCCTACAAAGCCGTTATCTGTAGTTTGCTGTATTGAGTAAGTTTCTGTGGGTTCTAAACTATAATGCTGTTTTGTCCATAGCGTATCTCCTATTGAATCAGTCTTGATTAAATAGGTATTATATTTAGGTGGCAATAAGGTTGTATCGTAAGTCACACCTGCAATAATAAAACCGCTATCTTCAGTTTGTTGAACCGCAAAAGCAACATCTGTAGTTGAGTTATTATAGGTTCTTGTCCACAATGTATCGCCATAAGCATTGGTGCGTAAAACATAAATATCTACTGTGGATGATGACATGCCTATAACTCCTGCCATAATAAAACCGCCATCAAAGGCTTTATCAATAGCCCTTGCATCGCTGCTTAAAGTAGCAGAATAATTATATACTTTATTAGCTATTAACAGTCCGTTGCTTAAAGCACCAATAAAATAAGCACAACCATTCGAAAATGGAATCGGTGTGAAATATCCTGTTAGTCCATAAATAGCATTATTAAGCACAGCCATGCTATTTCCAAGGTAAACATTAGTAGCACCTATTCCGGCAGAAAAAACTCTTGTCCAGAGCGAATCGCCATTTACATCAAGCCGCAAAAGCCAGCTTTTAGAATATAAGCCACCATCATATAAAGCATTTACAATGTAACCACTGTCGGGTAATTGTTCTATGTAAGTTCCGCCTTCAGCACCGGGTCCGTCAAAAGTTTTTACCCACTCAATGGTTCCAATGGAATCTAATTTAGTCACTAATACCTCTCCACCATTAACAGAATTAGTGCCTGTAAAAACATATCCCCCATCAAAAGTTTCCTGAATACATAGAACTCCGTAACAGCCTAACGTATCAATAATTTTTTCAAAAGTGTTTTGGGCTTGCACTTTTATGGTGTTCAACAAAATAATAAATAGAATGAGGACTGCTCGTATGTTTTTTAGTTGTTTTTTACTCATATTTGGTTGATTGAATAATGTTATTCCATTGTAACTACACTTTTTTATTTCTTTACAGTTTTATCCTCATAGGAGAATGACTTCTGTTTCACTCTCCTATGAGGATGCTATCTTTTTATTTTCTCACCGTCAACTTCCCTCTTGCCAAAGTTTTACTACCTGCTTTTATACTAAAATAATACATACCGCTTTTAACAACAACTGTCTGCCATTCTATTACACCTTCTTTTTCTGTTATCCTCACCTTCATTATTTCTCGTCCTGTCATATCTCTTATCTCAAACTCTGGTTTATCTTTTAAGCTGTTGATGCTATATTGAAATGTTGCCTTGTCAGTTGCTGGATTCGGTAAAACCATCACCCTGCATGCCACTACATCTTGCACCTCCTGAAAATGCGCTGCAGGAATATTTGTATTTCGCATTTGTCTGTTGTTTCCTGTACCTGTGGTATCATAATTATCCTGTGTACATATATCATAATAAAAACATAGTGCGTTTTCAGCTATGCTTCCGGCTATATTTGCGTTGTTATTTGCAAATAAAATCAACTCATTGATCTGACTGCTATCGAGCATGGAAAGGTTTTTTCCAGAATCTAAAAGATTCTTTCTGTATTCATAAATGTAGTTGTAACTCGTTAAGGTTTGTTGTTCTGCTTCTGTCAATCGGTAGCATAGTGGTATGGATAGTAAAACATCTTCTGCCAATGCATAGCTGCCCTCTTCAAAGTAATGTTCTGCCATCTCATATTTTGCCTCCAGAGTTTGAATCCGATTTAACCAATAATTTATTTGTTGTGAAATATTGGTGGTGTCGCCCGGATTCGATTCTTCAATAGTTTGGTTGTTCTTATAATTTAAATCTGATAATATCTTGTTTGACACCAATGCCATTTTTTCATTGTAGTCGCCTAGTGTGTTTTCCATTACTGTGCGCGAGGTGCCTACATCCCACGTTGTCTCAATGGCGGCTATCATATATGCTGGCAAGGGTGATGGTATATCATATTGCAAATAGTCTAAAAAATCTTCGCTTCTTGTTGCATCAGGATTGGCCATACATACTACCAATAGCATGGCTGGTGGCAGTATGCCTGTGCCTGCAACATCACGCAAAACCTCTTGCGATACATAAGGTGACAATAACAACAACTCGTCTCGTAATGTTGTTGCCTCGGTGGACCATGTTTGCTGTATCTGTGTCAGCAGATTGTTTGTACTGCCACCATCCATAAGCGTATTATATGTATAGAGTAAATTCAAATAGGCCGTCTCGGCAGAATCATATTCCATATACAACTGTGATAGCTCTACCTCATCTAAGGGCCTCAATGCACAAGGTGGATCGCACAGATTGGATGGGCATGTTTCACTTCCGCTTATTGGAATTGTTGTTACCTTATACGTACTTACCGGAGTCTGCTGTGTATTGCCGGTTTGGTAATAATAACTTAGCTGTGCTGGTGAAAAATTGTAAATATCATTCCCTTGATTTACCCCGCCTACAGAAAAAGTGTTTCGCGCAGGACTTTGCAAGCTGCCCTGATTCAACCTGATGCCATCCCACGTTGTCTCGCCTGAGGTATATATATAAAAATCGTAATTTACGTTTTGAGTATTCTCATTACATAAGTATTGAAGTCCCTGGAAGTTTGGATTTGTACTGCTGCGGTTGATGCCCCATGCATAGTTTCCAAAGTTAACTTCGTTGAAAGTGTTTTTATATATCTGATTACTCGATGTGCCGGTTTGATAGCTGGCTATCCCAAATTTTGAAGGATTGAATGCTGAGTTGGATGACTTGTTGAAATGATTCTCCTCAATAGTGAAGCCTGTACCATACATGTTTTGTATGCCTAACTGTACTGTGGCTCCGGTCATTTGATTTCCACCTACATTAAATGTGTTTAACAGCAGTTTGAAATTATTGACGTAGCTGGTATATATCCCCGTTTGATTATTGGTAAAAGTGCTGTTTGCCACAGTAAAGGTAACAGGTACTCCGGTACTTCGTGCTTCAATGGCCCTATATAAGTTATTAAACGATGTACCGCTGTTGACAGTGAAATTACCATTCATGGATTTGATTCCCATACTTTTTTTGTTAAACATTACTACTGAATTATGATTGTTGAATTGACAGCCCAAAAAACTTATGCCTGTGCAACCATCTATATATACATGTTGCGGTGTATTTGAAAAAGTATAGTTAATATCGTTTATAAAATTTACTCCGGTAAAATAACTCCTGTTGCCATAATTCTTGCCATTATATAAATTTACATAAGGCAAAAACTCCACATCCATGATGCAGTTTTTAAATGTAGCACCGGTAGTGGCAACAATAATTCCGCCTCTGTGTAAATTCACGGCAGGGTTATAAAACTTTTGCGCGCGGACACCACATATTGCATATTCTATTGTTGAATTATTTTTAATGGTGAGCTTACCCACTGCAAGCGGCAGTATATTCTGACTTTGATTACTCTGGCTGCCCCATACTTCTACGCCCTGCCAGGTATAGGCTACATTACATGGGTCGCCCATAAAGTTTGAGGTTAACAACGTACCATCTGTAAGTGTTAGCGTGCTGCCGGGCTCTACAATAACCTTTGCTTCCGGACTAAATTTAAACGTCATGCCGGAAATAATGAGGTTGGAATTTTGCCGTATGCGCAATTCTCCTGTTACGTGTATTGGTACACTTACTCCCAATGGATTGTTTGATGTACCATAACTCCATGTAGCGGTTTGGTTGGTGCTTGAATTGTCAGGGTAATTCAATGTATGCGTGGTTACTACCTGTGTTATTGGGTCTGGTGTTATTAAGCTATAGTTTTGTGCATCAAGCTGGTCGGGTAAAGTGTAAAATGTACTGTTAGGGTTAGCTCCGCCAAGCGTATAAATTGCTTTTGGCGGATTGGTGAAATTAAAGGATGTGGGTAAGCCAAGAATTTGTGGAGGAGCACCTCCCGGATTAAAAGCACCAATTATGTTTAGGTTACCTGAACTTGCATACATATTGCCGTTGTAAGCAAGTTCTATTTGTGAAAAACCATAATCTGGAGAACCAGCTACAAACGTTGGGTTTTGATTAGCATTGTAAGGAATGGCAACATCCACGGAATAAATACCGTCAGTGCCTGCCCCTACAAAAAGTTTTGTGGTGTTGCTATTTTGATAAAACTCTACTCCACGAAAACCTGCCACGGAATAATTATAGTGTGATAACCAGGTTGATGAAAGACCGCGATTAAATTCCTGGTAAGCGTTGGCACCATAGGTGCCTACATCCAAATCGCCAGTTGCATTCAGCTTTATGTAATGATAGCGGTAGGTGGTAAGCCCGTTTAAATTTATCGGAGCATAGCTTGCCCAGCCCAGCCATAGTCCGTCTGCCGATAAATCAATCTCACGCGAAAACACATCAATTCCAGCTAGCGGATTGGTAACGGTAGCAGTAGGATATACATCAACGGCAGTAGCGCTTACCGTTCCATTATCATCAATAATAAGCTTCCTGATTAACCCTGAATTGCTGCCATACCCTGAGCCTGCCATAAAATAAAGGTAACGCTCCTTAGTAACAGGCTGTGGTAGCCCTACAGCTATGGCTCCAAACTCGGCTCCAAATGGTATGCTGTTAATTTCAGTGGTTGATATGGAATAACTGTTCATATCCAATACCGAACGGTAAAGCCCCACATTGCTGGTAACACCGCCTGATGTAGAAAAAATATTGTATTTGCGGCTGCAATGCGCTGTGTTGGTATTGTCGTTGGTGCCAAAAGGAACAATAATCACTTCTGTGCCGCCTGAAGGAATAGTACCAATGACAGTGTTGTTATAATCATACACCGTTCCATCGGCAATATAAAAAACAAGATTATTCCCTGTATCATACACACCGTTGGCCACCTGTGTGGCTGTGGCCGGGCTACCTGCAATAGGTGTAACTACTACGGTGTTGGTTTGCACATCCACTTTATTGGGTGCCATAAACCAGTTTTTCATTTGTGCCTGAAGGGGTGCTGTGATGCTTAGCATCAGCAATGTGGTAATTAGGTTGGATAGCTTTTTCATTTGTTGGCTTTTTTAAAAGATAAGATGTTATTTGTGAATTATTACTTTTTCTGATATTGTTCTTGCACCATAATAAAGCGTGGCTATGTATATTCCGTTGGGCAGATGATGCAGGTCAACGCTTTCTTTCTTATAACTGCTCAATGTGCCGGTATAAACAGTTTGATTAAGGACATTATAAATTTTTAGGTTAGCATTTTTTCTCGGAATTCCTTTAACCTCGAATGTAAAATTACCGGATGAAGGGTTTGGATAAACACTGAAATCGAAAGGATTATTTACTTCGGCAATACCTGTGCCGTTGCCTACCATGCCAAGGCTGTCTGTTTTGATGATGTAACTTCCTGTGGATGTTGCCCCACAAATAATAAATCCTCCATCTTTGGTTTGCCGAACAAAATAGCCGTAATTATTAATGTTTGGGTTATACCTTCTTGTCCACAGTGTGTTGCCTGTATAGTCTGTCTTTATCAAATACAAGCTTCTTCCAACTGCTGTATTTGAATATCCGGTCATAATATATCCGTTATCAATTGTTTGTTGTACTGAATAAATTACTTGTTCATATTGGCTGAAATATTGCTTTGTCCATATTGTATCACCTGCAGTATCCGTCTTGATTAAATAAATATTATACTTATAAACTATAGTATCATAAATAATAGAGACCACAATAAATCCACTGTCAGTAGTTTGTTTCACATCCATGGCAGCATCGCTTGTTGATTTATCATAGGTTCTTGTCCATAAGCATCATAAGTTGATGAGGAAGTTTGAATACCACCAGCCATTATAAAACCATTGTCAATGGTTTTATTAATTGCGCGAGACCGCTGCTATAAACTGAATAATTGTAAACTTTGTTGGCGACTAAAATTCCATTGCTAAGCGTTCCAATAAAATAAGGACTAAGGATTGTTATGGGAACAGGTTGAAAAGAACCTGTTAAACCATAAATCGAATTATTTAGTGTGGCCAGGCTATTTCCAAAGTAAACCTGAGTACCCCCAACTCCGGCAGAAAAAACTTTTGTCCAGAGTGAATCGCCATTTGCATCAAGCCGCAAAAGCCAGCTTTTAGAATATAAGCCACCATCATATAAAGCATTAACAATGTAACCACTGTCGGGTAATTGCTCTATGTAAGTTCCGCCTTCAGCACCGGGCCCGTCAAAAGTTTTTACCCACTCAATGGTTCCAATGGAATCTAATTTAGTCACTAATACCTCACCACCATTAACAGAATTAG
>JBAOIA010000006.1 GCA_037045145.1 Bacteroidia bacterium | reverse complement strand
AAGTTTTCCACACTCAAACCAGACCGCCAAGGGCGTGGCATTTCCTTAGGTTTGACCGGATCGGGGACGCTCTTATTGACATCAAGAAACTCATATAGCGTCGATAAAAAAAGATTGTTTTCGTAGAGCTCAGCCAAACCGCTCAAGGTGGGTCTGAGTGAACCAATCGCGACTTGAAAAGCCCCGAAATACATCACCATCTCTCCTAGCGTGATAGATTTTTGTACGGCGGCGTAGGCGATAAAGGCGAGCGCTCCGTACCCGGCAAGAGCAGCGGTGGACTCGGTGATGAATTGTCTACGATAAGCTTGTGCTGAAATACGGTGCAGACTGGCTCGAATCATTAACCTAATTTCACTAAATCGATAGGCTATAAGGGGTCCAAACCCAAATGCTCGCACTTCTTTTGCGTTTTCAGCAGTCGTGATCACATCGTTGAAATATCTGCTCAAGCGTTCGCTCGCCGTTTTTTCGCGATTTAACTGATATAATTCCTCAGCATATTTAATCCGGTATATGAGTACAGGAATGGAAGCTGCTAATACCGCCACAACGACAGCCCAATTAAACATCAGCAAGAGAGCAAAAGCACTTAACAATGTCAGGCTGTTTAAAGCGAGTGCAGTCAATCCGGAAATGATGCGCAGGGGGCGCGATGGTGCTTCACGCTGAGCCCTATGCAACTTGTCATAAAATTGGGAATGTTCGTAGTAGGCAAGATCCATATCGATGGATTTCGCCTGAACAAGACGCTGCATATAATCGGCAACGAGATGCGTCTGCATTTCGCTCGTGTAACCCATCAAGGCATTACACAGATTACCAATGACGGCCAACCCCAATGCGACAGCTATTAGAGTTACAAGGTTTTGAAAGTCAATTCCAACAGCGGAATACCCATTTTCTTTAGTGAGATGATCGACCACAAGCTTGAAGATATAAAGAGTGGCCAAAGGGACCACACTTTGGATGATAAGCAAGAAGGTGCCAAGGACAGTCCATTGAGGAGCCGCGTTCCAAACGAACTTTAGGGCTCTATCTACTCGAAGTCCATCAATAAAATTTAACGAGTTTTTCAAAGCCGATAATCAGTGTAAATTATGACTTAAAATTCATTTCTATGTTAATGAGACCTCGCTTGGACAGGTCTTCGGCCAGCGCGATCAAATCTGCTTCACATCGCCCGGTTTCCACTTCGTACTCTTCAAGCAGTATATCAAGAACAGCTTGGATAGAGCGTGGTTGCTGAATGAGGCTCCAAACACGAGCTGCAACCTCCTTCAGTTCATAGTACATACCGTCCTTGAGACTTAAGATTACGGCGCTACCTGAGGTGTCAGAGGACAGATCAGCAGACACTTGTTCCTTGCTTGCTACCAATACCGAATTTCTGCTGAGGCTATTGTTCATGGGCTAGCCTTCCAAAGTGTTGGCAAACGAGAATAAACAGCGAAGTAATATCATTTATTTTACTGCTATTCGTGTAAAATATCTTGTTCAACTCGTCGAGCGATATCGGGAAGCTGGCCGAGGTTCCACTGGCGCAATAGACGTTTAACAGTAATTTTTTTCAATAAAAAATTCAACTGCTGAAATGCGCGGATAGCGCCAGTCGACTGTAAAAATTGGGTTCCAAATCGGCACACATATAAATGTGGAACGACCCCAAAAAACGCTTCGCTGGGTGTCATCGACTGGATGGCGAACTCTTCTCCCGCATCCAGCAGATAAAGACTGTGAAAAGGAAGCGCTTCCGGAGCGATGTTTGCGGCGTTCACATTGAATTTATCGACGCCAGATCTCACCCGGAGAGCAGTATCAGGATCACCTCCAGTGCTAACCAATGCATCCGACCACAATCTTATTTGAGGTGGACCCGGTATCGATAAAGGTTGACCCCGATCATCAAAGTCCACTACCAGCAATTCATCCGAAATCAAGGCGTGTCCGCGTCGATTAAGAAATGCGGCTGTGGTTGATTTCCCCCAACCTTTTGCGCCAATAAAACCAACCATCCGACCATGGATGGACACACCGCTAGCATGCAAAACCAACAATCCACGCTGGTGCAACAATATGCCTATGCCAGCACCTAGAATAAAAAGACGTAGTGCATCATCATCAGCATCAGGACAGGGTAAAACAGTAATCTGACGGCCTTCTTCAATTAGCAGATCACCAACTGCGCCCCACGTCAGATGAACCCGATTTAATGAGGCGCTCGCGCACAGTATTGGCGAAGGCTCATGAGACGCGATACATCCACGACGATTAATTTCAATAAAAATATCCGCTTTACCCTGACTAACAAGAAGTTCTGGCAAGGGTAAAGCGGATTTCAGTACACAACCGTAAGCCGAATAAAACGACATTACTAAATCTAGTCTACGCGTTTTATTCTTAACGGTCCTCTTTTACGAACCGGTGTGATGACCCCCGCCGTGACCCCCGCCGTGACCCCCGCCGTGACCCCCGCCGTGACCGTAGCCAGGATATCCAAAGATACGGCTTAAAGTGGTCGACTGAGTTATATCCTCGACCGTGCCATGTACAACGACCCTAGGAGTAGCATAGGATTTTTTCATGGTTTCTCCTTAAGTTGCCAAATCGAATCAATAGAAAACATATTGCCTTATTCATTTCTTTATTAATTTCTCAATAACTTTCACCTCTTTTTAAAAATTATCCAGCACATCTGCAAAATTTATCACGATCTGACTAACCTTAAAGAGGGAAAAGGCGCGAATTGTCCTAAACACTGTAAATTGCCAAGTATTACTTCGCCTTGATATTCCAGCCAAGCATGAGCAACCAAACGATCACCAAGGTTTTTCATCACACCAATTTTCAATTTTACATCGAATTTTTTCTGACGAAGCAACTTATATCCTACCAGCGCCTGAGGCAGACAGTTCATCCGTAGAGGAGCCAACAATTGACTAATACGCTCGATAGCCTGAACAATTAGGAGAATTTCCTGAACATCCGCCAGTCTACCATTCAAATCGTCATTACGATTTAGCCATCCACATAAGCGATAAAATGGCAATATGCATAACCCCGCTTTCACCCCAAGCAACCAGATCGCTGTGTTCAGATACAGCCATTTTTCATGTCTCGGGAGCCCCAAGAATTTATACAGCTTGCTCACTTTTACCTCAATGAACATGTATTATTCAAATTAACACAAAAAATTATGCAAAAAACATACCTTATACTCACGATAAGTCGCGCAAGACACCTTTTACTAAAGATAATTTCAAGAAAAAGATTTATGCATGCTTAAGAACACATCTGCATTAAAAAATTTCATTAAGCAATTTGTGATTAAAAAAGTTACGATATGCTTATCAAGCACATAAAATTACTATGTACCTACTATATATTAATTGAGCCAACATTCTCAACACGTAATATCGGTGACGTATTTTGTAAAGAAACAGGCCAAAATAAGCTGAAAAATTGCTTTTTTATAGTCAATCGGACCAAAATGGACCGACAAATCACCATATAGAAAAACTCAACGTGATCGGGCTGTTTGTTTTTCGCGCACGGCCGATACCCTTAACTCTTGGAAAGAATCGGGCCGAGCCACGACCGGCGGACGCTTTGTCCAGGATTGATCAGGCCTTTTAAGGGGTTCGGTTGGCGGTTGACGTAACCACCTGATTCTCAGTGGCTTGCCTCGGCTAAAAATCGAATCCGGTCATAAAATAGGTAATAAAAATAAACACAAGCCATTGATTATCAATGTTGATTATTTTGACCTTAAAAGGGCTGGTCAGGATTGATC
>JBAOIA010000005.1 GCA_037045145.1 Bacteroidia bacterium | reverse complement strand
GCAATGGCGCCTGTGGTGCTGCTGGTAGTGTTGCATTGTCAATTTGCTCTTGTATAGAGGATGATCTTACTTCAGTGTTGCTATTGCTGCCGGGAGTCATAAAGTTTGCTACAACACAAAAAACAATTAATGCTGTTCCTAATCCCCAGGTAAACTTTTCAAGAAAGTCAGTGGTTTTACGTACGCCCATAATTTGTTGCGGTGCAGAAAATCCGGAAGCTAAACCTCCGCCTTTTGAGTTTTGAACCAAAACGGCAAAGCATAATAAAACACTAATTAAAATTATTAACACGGTAATTAAAGTGTACATATTGATTGAATATTAAATCTGTGATTTCTTTATTTCTTTAATAAGGGCTGCAAAGTAAACACTTTTTTCCGGATATTTCAACATCAGTTTTTCATAGGTTTGAATAGCCTTGCTAAAATTGTTTTGACCTAAATAAATTTTTGCCAATGTTTCTGAAACTATGTCAGAAACATCTGCAACACTTGACTTGGCCATATTGCCCGGACTGAAAAACTTGGTCTTGCTACTTTCTATACGGGGCTCATTTTGTATAAATTGATTTACGATTTCACTGTTTGTATTTCTTGTTTCAATTTCATCTGATAAATCATTGTTAATGAGGTTTTTGAATTTATCAGGCTCAACTAAAACATTATGACTTAATGTTTTTTTTTCTTCTTGTGGCTGAAAACGATGTAGCCAGTCAGAAAATGAATGTTTTTCATTTTTATCAGCCTCAGTCAACGGTTTTACTTCCGTTGGAATAATGGTATCAGGGGTATCAATTTCTTCATTCAAAGTGGGTTGTGTTTTCGGACTTTCTGCCACATCTTCAATAGCTCTTTCGAAGCTTTGGGGTAAAGGGGCTATCAGATTTTCTTCTTCTACAGGTTGGGGAATAACCGTTTCGCCATTACTAATTTCATGCTCCGCGGTATTGATTTCAGCACTTTCAGGCAACACTTCAGGCTGAGTTATTAAAGGTTCTGTAATTTGAGGTGGCTCAGGGAAAGTTGTTTTTTCTTTCGGCACAGCAACCGTTTCAGTTGATTCTGCTTTTTTGTCTTCTAATTGCGATTCAATTTCTCGCAGTCGCTGCGACAAAATTTCTGCCGGTGTCAGCGGCTGTTCATTTTTCACCGCCTCGTTAACTGTAATTTTATTTGAAGTATCAATTGCATCTGTTTCTACACTTTCAGCAGTGAGAGGCTCGTTAATAGCTGTAAAAACTATTGCTTCAGGTGTTACGATTTCAGGTTGCTTCTCTTCAAAAATAATTGGCTCGCTTTGCTCCGTAGCGAATGTCTTTTCTTCAAATATGATGGGTTCATCTTGCGATTCCGAATCTTCTATTGCTTCAAATACAATTGCCTGTTCGTTAGTTTCTGCTTTTTCTTCGAATATATGTGCGCTCAGTTCTGATGTTTCTTGTGCAGGATAAATTTCAGTTTTTGATGCAACATCTTCTGAAATAATATTGTCAGATTCATCAATAGTAATATCCTTATTGATGGTGTGAATGAGTTTATACAGAACATTTCGATCGGCAGCAAAGGCAGCAGTTCGTTTTAATTCGTCATTGAATAAATAACTGTTTTCATTGTGAAGTGATTTGGTGTAAATCAATCTGGCAGTCTGAAAATAGGGAAACTGCTCAATGATTTGTTCCAGCTCTTCAATATCATTGGCATGTATGCTTAACGGATGTTGAATGAAATTAAAAAAACGTTCCTTAGTCATTACCAGTTAACAACAGATTTATTAAAAATATCATCTACAAGCTGCGAAGATATATTATTCATCAGAGATGACTCAACACTTGCCAGATCTTTACGTGCATCAAAGTCGGCATACCTCGAAAAATTAGTTTCAAAATTCTGTTTCTCGTCCTTCATGTTTTCAAATTTAACATGAACGGTAATGGTGAGGCGGTTTAATGCAGCAACATCGGTACTTTGAATGGCCGTAGGCTGCACTGTGTAGTCTGTAATATATCCTTCAAAACGCAAATCACCGGATTGATTTACCTGAATGAGTGACGTCTGTGAAACAAATTTTTCTTTGAGTTTATCAGTAAAAATTTGGCTTAAAGTTGGCTGTGCCACAGATGCTCTGTTGGGAAAATACTGAATACTTACTGTTTTAACGCCCGGTGTAATTGACGCTCCTGTAAAAGAATAGACACCACACGATTCCAATAATGTAGCAATCAACAAAAGAGATATTAAACCTGTGAAAAGTCTATTCTTTGTTAAATCTGAAATCAGTTTTATATTACTCATCAGTCTTTAATACCGTATTCGTTTATTTTTCTGTAAAGGGTTCGTTCAGATATTCCCAATTCTTTGGCAGCACCTTTTCTTTTACCTCTATATTTTTCCAAAGCCCGAATAATCAAATCTTTTTCTCTGTCGGCAATACTCAACGATTCTTCAACATGTTCGTGTGGCTTAACTTCAATGTGCGTGGGTTTAGACAGTGTAATTGAAGAATCGTTGGTATGTAAAACCGGATGTCCTTGAACATCATTTAAAAATCGTTCTGCATCAATGTCTGAATTTTCAAGATGAATGGGCTCGCCATTATTGATGATATTAAACACAATTTTTTTAAGTTCTGAAATATCTTTTTTCATTTCAAACAAAACTTTATACAACAACTCACGCTCATTCAAATCGCCACCTTTGTTATTATTAAATAACATGGGTACGTTGGCAAAACTTTCCTGAGGCAAATATTTTAAAAGTACCTCTGCACTAATTTCTTTTTTCTGCTCAATGATGCTTAGCTGCTCTGTTACGTTTTTCAACTGTCTGACGTTTCCTGGCCATCGGTACTCCATCAGTAAACGCAAAGCTTCGGGCTGAAGGGTGAGCGCTGGCATTCGATACTTTTCTGCAAAATCTCCTGCAAATTTTCTGAATAATAAATGCACATCTTCTGTACGTTCACGGAGTTCGGGCACATGAATTGGGACGGTATTAAGTCTGTAATACAAATCTTCTCTGAAACGTCCTCTGCTAATTGCTTCAGGAATATTTACATTGGTTGCAGCAACAACTCTAACATCAGTTTTCTGAACCTTACTGGAGCCAACTTTTATAAATTCTCCCGACTCAAGAACACGAAGTAAACGCACCTGAGTAAACATGGGTAATTCAGCAACTTCATCTAAAAATATAGTGCCCCCATTAGATACTTCAAAATATCCTTTACGCATTTCATGCGCACCTGTAAATGCTCCTTTTTCATGACCAAATAATTCGCTGTCAATAGTTCCTTCGGGCATTGCACCACAATTTACGGCAATGTAAGGACCATGTTTTCTGGAGCTTAACTGATGGATGATTTGTGGAAACACTTCTTTTCCGGAACCACTCTCGCCTGTAATCAACACTGTTAAATCTGTAGGTGCTACCTGCCTTGCTCTATTTAATGCATGGTCAAGTAAAGATGAAAAACCAATAATCCCAAATCGTGCTTTTATATCTTGTATGGTCATTTACGGCTATTTACTATGTATTTCTTTTTTTGTTTTTCTTAAACAGCAATTGGTTAAAGATGTTTTACTTTCTCACAATTTCTCATACAACCTCACCAATCAACGTAGTTGACGTACACTTATTTACTTTAACGTTTACATACTCTCCGGGTTTATGATTATTTTTCGGAAAGACAACCACTGTGTTTTGCGAATTCCTGCCCATGAGCATTTCATCGGATTTCTTAGAAACACCTTCAATCAAAACTTTAAAAATTTTACCTATTGACATATTGGTTCTTATAGCGGAATGTTTTTGTTGTAAGGCAACTATTTCGTTCAGCCTTTTGGTTTTAACTTCAGGTAACACATCGTCTTCAAATTTTCTTTCGGCATAGGTTCCGGGTCTTTCACTATAAACAAACATAAAAGCAAAATCATAAATAGTTTGTTCCATTAGGCTGATTGTTTCCTGATGTTCTTCTTCAGTCTCACTGCAAAAGCCGGCAATAATATCTGTGCTTATGCCGCATGAGGGCAAAATTCTTTTAATGCTTTCAATTCTTGAAATATATTCTTCACGTGTATAACCTCTGTTCATCTTTTGAAGAACCCTGCTGTTGCCCGACTGAACCGGTAAATGAATATACTTACAAATATTTTCATATTTAGCCATACTGTGCAGCACTGCATCTGTCATGTCACGAGGATTTGATGTCGAAAATCTGACACGCATATCAGGGTTTACTTCTGCTACCATTTCAAGAAGATTAGAAAAAGTGACAAAATCTTTTTGCTGTTCGGATGGTAATTGATGATTCAATGCCAGATGAACAGTTTCAGCATCTAAATCTTTTTTAAGTCCGCCTCCATTCCACAAGTAGGAGTCAACATTCTGACCTAATAATGTAACTTCTCTGTAGCCATCATTAAATAATTGTTCCACTTCTTTAATTATACTCTGCGGATCGCGTGAGCGTTCACGACCACGTGTAAATGGAACAACGCAAAAAGAACACATATTGTCGCATCCACGCATGATACTCACAAAAGCAGTGACACCATTATTGCCCAATCTAACAGGAGTAATGTCTGCATAGGTTTCTTCTTTCGATAAAATAACATTGACTGCCTTTTGTCCATCCTCAACTTTTTCAATTAATAACGGTAAATCACGGTAGGCATCCGGACCAACTACAATATCAACCAATTTCTCTTCTTCCAAAAATTGCGATTTAAGTCTTTCAGCCATACAACCGAGCACTCCAACAATCAAATCGGGGTTTTCTTTTTTTATCTTTTTAAAATCTTTAAGTCTGGTTCGAACGCGTTGTTCTGCATTATCACGAATAGCACAAGTGTTTATAAAAACAGCATCGGCTTGATTAACATCTTTAGTTGTTTCAAAACCTTCATTCTTTAAAATAGATGCAACAATTTCACTATCTGCAAAATTCATCTGACAACCATAACTTTCTAAATAAAGTTTTTTAGAACTCACATTTTCTGATGATGATTGAAGCATGGTTGGTTCACCTTGCCGGTTTTCATCAATTACTTTTATGTCGTTGTGCATTTTCTTTGTAAAATTTTTGTTTTAAAAGTTTTAAAGAGGTTTTCAACAATTTTTAACCTGATCAGGTTTCATGATTTTATCTCTGTAAAACGCGGCAAAGGTACTTTAAAATAAACAAGTCGGCAAATGATTAACTATTGTTGCATTTGGAAATAACAAAATGAAATGATTTAATTTGCGCCCTTCAAAAAGTAGCAAATGGCAGAAAATTTAGTCATTGTTGAGTCACCGGCAAAGGCCAAAACAATAGAAGGTTTCCTTGGGAAAGACTTTGTCGTTAAGTCAAGTTATGGTCATGTACGTGACCTTGCAAAAACCAAAAATGGCATTGATATCAAGAATAATTTCGAACCCATATACGAGGTTAGTGAGGATAAAGAAAAAGTGATTCATGAGCTCACAAAGTTATCTCGCAAGGCAAAGACAGTGTGGTTAGCCACGGATGAAGATCGTGAGGGGGAAGCAATTTCATGGCATCTGGCTGAGGTTTTAAATCTGAAAGAATCAGCAACAAAACGAATAGTTTTTCATGAAATCACCAAAGATGCAATCCTTGAGGCCATACAGAATCCACGTAAAATAGACATTCACCTTGTTGATGCACAACAGGCAAGACGAATTCTTGACAGACTGGTAGGTTTTGAATTGTCGCCTATTTTATGGAAGAAAGTAAAGCCTTCATTGTCTGCCGGACGAGTACAGTCAGTAGCCGTGCGGTTGATCGTTGAACGTGAGCGTGAAATTCAAGATTTTGAAGTTACATCCTTTTATAAAGTTGTAGCCAATTTTCTGGTTGAAGATAAATCCGGAAGTACAACAATCCTGAAGGCAGAGTTAGATAAAAAATTCGGAACAGAAAAAGAAGCTGAAGTTTTTCTTGAAAAAAATAAGAATGCTATTTTTAAAATAGAGTCTTTAGAGAAAAAGCCGTCAACACGCAAACCTGCAGCACCTTTTACTACATCTACCTTACAGCAGGAAGCTTCGCGTAAATTAGGATATGCAGTAGCAACTACAATGAGTATTGCTCAAAAGCTTTATGAGTCCGGAATGATTACCTACATGCGTACTGATTCTGTAAACTTGTCGGAGCAAGCACTTGCAAATGCAGAGAAAGAAATCAATACATCATATGGTAAAAATTATCATCAGAAAAGAAAGTATCAAACCAAGTCTGCATCTGCACAGGAAGCACACGAAGCTATAAGACCTACCAGTTTCAGTCGTTCAGTCATTAAAGGAACCCCTGGTGAACAGCGTTTATACGATTTGATTTGGAAACGTGCAATTGCCTCTCAAATGGCTGATGCAAAATTAGAACGTACTATTGTTAAAATAACATCAGAGAAAAGCCCTGAGAAGTTTGTTGCAACCGGTGAGGTTATCATTTTTGATGGCTTTCTGAAAGTATATACAGAGTCGTCTGATGATGAAAACGAAGAAGATAATGATACCTTGTTGCCGCCACTTAAAGAAGGACAAAAACTTAACTATAAATCTATTACTGCCACACAACGTTTTTCACAGCCTCCGGCTAGATTTACAGAAGCAAGTTTAGTAAAAAAGTTAGAGGAGTTGGGCATTGGACGTCCATCAACTTATGCACCAACTATATCTACAATTCAAAAAAGAGGCTATGTAATTAAAGAAGAGCGTCAGGGTAAAGAAAGAAAGTATGTTGTGCTTGAACTTAATAGCAGTAAAATAAACAAAGTTGAAAAAACTGAAATTACCGGTGCTGAGAAAAACAAAATGTATCCTACTGATACAGGCATTGTAGTTAACGATTTTCTGGTTGAATACTTTAAAGATATTCTTGATTATAATTTCACTGCTGAAATTGAAAAGGAGTTTGATGAAATTGCTGAAGGCAAGCTGAAATGGAATAAAATGATTGCAGGATTTTATAAACCATTTCATAAGAATGTTGAAAATACAATTGAAACAAGCGACAGAGCCACTGGCGAAAGAGCATTGGGGAAGGATCCAAAAACAAAAAGAAAAGTAATTGTTCGTTTAGGGCGCTTTGGGCCAATGGCAGAAATTGTTGCCGAAAAAGAATCGGACACACCAATGTATGCAAGCCTGCATAAAAACCAGCGACTCGAAACGGTTTCACTTGAGGAAGTACTTGATTTATTTAAGTTACCTCGACATTTCGGTCAATATAAAAATAAAGAGTTGATAGTTAACAATGGTCGTTACGGTCCTTACATTAAATTCGGTGAAGAATATATTTCGCTGCCCAAAGAAGAAGACCCTTTTACCATTGAAATTGATTCAATTAAAGCAATACTTGATGGCCCTCGATTACCTCGTACCTTAGGTCAACACAAAGGACTTGATATAATAATCAACAAAGGAAGATTTGGACCATACATTAAATATGGAACAGAATTTATATCACTACCCAAGGGAGAAGATCCATTAGAAATAGACTTAGAAACTGTTGTTGATATTTTAAGTAAACCACGCCTGCCTCGAAATGCAGGACAGTATAAAGGCAAAGAGGTAGTTATTGCTAAAGGAAGATTTGGTCCCTATATTAAATACGATGATTTGTTTGTGGCACTTAAAAAAGGTGACGATCCTTTCGAGGTAGATATTGATTATCTCGGATCGTTGATTGAAGCAAAATTGTCTGGTGTTCCATTAAAAAAAGAAAAAACAACAAAGACGAAAAAGTCAGCAGTTACAAAAAAGACAAAGACAAAAGCTGCTTCAAAAAAATCAGCAGCGCCAGCAAAAAAGAAGAAAGCTGCATCTGCTAAAACAAAAAGTAAATCGAAGTCTAAGTAAGGAAGATAGTCATGCAAATCAGCGAATTTTTCTATCCCATCAGTGATTCAATAGAGCAGGAAATGTCCAATGCTCCGGTTGATTCAATGTGGCATTATATTGAAAAAAATCTTGGTTCATCAGGATTTCCATTTATGAACAATATAAAAATTGCCATTGTTGGAGTAGAGGAGACCCGAGGTGCAAAAAACGACTATGAAGCTAAAAATGGTGTTGATTATGTTAGAAGGTCGCTCTATAAATTGAAGAAACATGGTGTTGGTGTTCCTGTTGCAGATTTAGGAAATATCAGATTGGGCGTGACAGTAGAAGATACTTATGCAGCAATAACAGAGATAGTCATTGCATTACTTCAATTGAAAATAATTCCTGTAATAATTGGAGCCAGTCAGGACTTGACGGTTGCGCATTACAGAGCATATAAAAAGATAGATCAGATTATCAATATGGTTGGGATAGATGCGCGTTTTGATTTAGGCATGCCATCAGACCCATTGGACTCTGTGAGTTGGCTTGGTAATATTGTTATGGATCAACCCAATCATCTCTATAATTACAGTAATATTGCACATCAGACCTATTTTGTAGGTGATTATGCTGTAAATATGATGGATAATTTGTATTTCGATACCTACAGACTTGGAGAAATAAATCAGGACTCTAAAGAAATGGAGCCTATTATCAGAAATGCCGATGTGCTGACATTTGACTTGTCCAGTATAAGATTTAGCGATGCTCCGGCAACTTCTGCACCATCACCTAATGGTTTAACAGGCGATATGGCTTGTCAAATTATGTATTATGCAGGCATGAGTGATAAATTAGAAGGAATTGGACTCTATGAGTATGCAGCTTCTAAAGATGCAAACCAAATGACAGCAGCATTAATTTCGCAAATGGTATGGTATTTTATGGAAGGCGTTAACAATAGAAAGAACGATTTTCCTGATAGCACAAGTTCTCAATTTACTGTTTATAACCTGACTCTGAGAGAGAATGAAGAAGAAATGCATTTTCTGAAAAGCAATGTAACAGGACGCTGGTGGATGGAAATCCCGTTGAGTAAAATTAAAAAGAAATTAGATAGACATCAATTGGTTCCTTGCAGCTATGATGATTATCAAAAGGCATGTAATAATGAAATTCCCGAAAGATGGTGGCAAGCCTTAAAGAAACTGTCTTAACTATGCCCGATTTTAACTCATTTATTGAAATAAAAAAGTGCCTTTTGTTTGCAATTTGTTTTTTTGCTTACTTTAGGGCCGCAAATAAAGACGTATAATATTAAACGAATCAACAACCTGAATAGTATATGAAGAGACTTTTTACAGTCGTAGCTGTGGCAACCGCATCAGTATCCTTTGGACAACAGGATCCTCAATTTTCACAAAACATGTTTAACCGCTTGTATCCAAATCCGGCATCTGCAGGTACCAACGAAGCAATTTGCGGTACTTTAATTTATCGCGATCAATGGGATAAATTTGGTGGTGGCCCAAAAACCGCTGTTTTTGGAGTAGAATCGCCAGTTGAAATATTACATGGCGGGCTAGGTCTTTCAGTTTTGACTGACAAACCATTGAATCAAAAAAATCTTAATATCAAACTGGCATATTCATATCATTTAGATCTGGGTGCAGGCAAGTTAGGAATTGGTATTGATGCAGGCTTATTGCAGCGTGGCTATGGTAACGATTTTAATGCTATTGACCCTGATGATCCATTGGTAAAATCAGGAACAGGTTCTAAGTTTGACCTAGGTGCTGGTTTATATTACAAGTCAGATAAATTTTATCTTGGTGCTTCGGCAACACATTTAACCGGTGGAGAAATTGAATATACAGATGATGCCAAAGTAGAAGTTGTACCCCATTTTTATTTTATGGGAGGTGTTGACATTGATCTTACGCCATCTTTAAAATTAAAACCATCTTTATTTATAAAGTCAGATGCCAAAGAAACACAGGCTGATATTAATGCAAATCTGCATATTAAAGATAAAGTATGGATTGGTGCATCTTACAGACTGCAGGATGCTATTGTTTTGATGGCAGGTATTAATATTATCGAAAATCTTAGACTTGGGTATTCTTATGATATTACTACTTCAAAATTAAAAGGGTATCACAGTGGCACTCATGAAATAATGCTAGGTTATTGTTATGTGATTAAGCCAAAGATAATACCGGTATTAAAAAATGTAAGATTTTTATAAATTTAGAGAAACTAAATTTTATTAGTAACTTATCTTTGAAACTGAAGTATAAACAGAATAATAAAAAGGCGTAGTACAAACTGAAAGTAATAAAAGTAAATTTAAATCGTTTTAACATCCATAATTCTCCAGTTACTAATTTGGCAAACATGAGAAAACTATTTATTCCCATCATCGCAGTGATTTTACTCAGCAGCTGCGGAGGCGGTAACAAAGGACAGTTAGTTGGTGCTCTTAATCGAGAGCGCTGGTATCAGGCTGATCCATACGGCATGGTGTTTATACCATCAGGCGCCTTTAATATGGGCCCCAGCGATCAGGATGTGCCTTACGCTATGGTTGCTCAAAGCAAATCTGTTTCTGTTCATGCATTTTATATGGACAATACAGAAATCACCAATAACGAATATCGGCAGTTTGTTGAGTGGGTTCGCGACTCGCTTGCACATCGACTTATAGGTGGCGATCATCTTATTGAAGAAGGAGAATATGGCGAACGTATCAACTGGCGTAAGAAAATTAAATGGGAAGATGAACAGAATGTAGAGACATTGGCTGAGTTGTTTTTACCTGAAAGTGAGCGTTTTTACAGAAGAAAAGAAATTGATTCACGGAAACTGAATTTTGAATATTACTGGATTGATCTTAAAGAAGCTGCACAAAAGTCAAATCGTGAACAAGGTATGACAGACCGTTCTGTGTTTATCAAGAAAGATATTATTAATGTTTACCCTGATACATTAGCGTGGATTCATGATTATACATATTCATATAATGACCCTGTTACAAATATGTATTTCTGGCATCCGGCCTATGACGATTATCCTGTTGTAGGTGTAACATGGAAACAAGCACGTGCTTTCTGTATCTGGAGAACACAATTGTTGAACAGTTATTTGCAAGAAAACGGAGAGTCATTCGTTCAGGATTTCAGATTACCCACAGAGTCTGAATGGGAGTATGCTGCAAGAGGCGGGCATGATTTAGCACCTTATCCATGGGGTGGTCCTTATATCAGAAATAGCCGTGGTTGCTTTCTCGGTAACTTTAAACCCATGCGTGGTAACTATATGGATGATGGAGGATTTTATACCGTAAAAACTACATCTTATTGGCCAAACGACTATGGTTTATATTGTATGTCAGGCAATGTGTCCGAATGGACAAGTAATGCATATGAAGAGTCTGCCTATAATTTCTCACATGACCTAAATCCGGATTATTCTTATGATGCTAAAGATTCCGATCCAGTTGCATTAAAGAGAAAAGTAATTCGCGGTGGATCATGGAAAGATGTAGGATACTTTTTGCAAACAGGTACTCGTTCTTATGAGTATCAGGATACAGCGAAATGTTACGTAGGATTCCGTTGTGTTATGTCATTCTTAGGTCGTGATAAAGCTGACTTTTAAGAATTAATTATTACTCGATTATTATCACCAAAATAAATAAATTAAAAATCAACCAATTAAATTTTCAAAATCAACTATGGGATTAGCTGAATTCACATCCGGAAAAAAGTACAAAAAATTTATGGCAATGTTGTACGGTCTCGGTGCATCTGTTGTAATTGCTGGAGCATTGTTTAAAATCCAACACTGGGAAGGTGCTGGTATCATGCTTACAGTCGGTCTTCTTACTGAAGCTGTAATTTTCTTCTTCTCAGCCTTTGAACCGCTACACGAAGAAATTGACTGGACACTTGTTTATCCTGAATTAGCAGGTATGCATGATCCTAATAATGCTAGAGACAAAAAGAAAAAAATAGATCCGGTATCACAGGCTTTAGATAAAATGTTATCTGATGCTAAAATTGGCCCGGATTTAATTGCCAGTTTAGGAACAGGCTTAAAGTCATTAGGTGAAAATACAGCTAAAATGGCCGACCTTTCTGATGCATCAGTTGCTACTAATGATTATGTTAAGAATGTAAATGCAGCTACTAAGTCTGTAACAGAACTGTCCGGCTCCTATCAAAAAGCAGCACAAGCAATGAGTTCTTTGTCAACAGCCAGCGATGATGTTAAGATGTATAATGAACAAGTGCAAATGGCAGGAAAGAACCTTGGAGCATTAAATGCAGTTTATGAACTTCAATTGCAGGATTCAAATAACCACTTAAAGCAAACTTCGAAGTTTTATGATGGCATTAACCAATTGATGTCAAACTTGAACGAGTCGTTAGATGATACAAAGAAGTATAAAGATGAAGTCTCCAAATTGGCTAAAAACCTGTCTTCGCTTAATACTGTTTATGGAAACATGTTATCAGCAATGAACCTGAATCCAAACAAGTAAGTATCAGATTAATTAAATTATTTTATAACCAACCAATTTTAGATATAGAGAAATAGACTATGGCGAGTGGTAAACTGACACCGCGGCAGAAAATGATTAACATGATGTACCTCGTGTTAACTGCTCTGCTTGCTCTTAACGTTTCAAAAGAAATCATCAATGCTTTTATTACCATTGATGAAGGAATTACTGCATCCAACCTTAACGTTATTAAGAAGAATCAACAGGTAATGGATGCATTTACTACAGCCGCACAGGCTGATGCTGTAAAAGCAAAACCTTTTCAGGAAAAAGCAGCCCAGGTTCATAAAGCATCTGATGATTTGTATAAATATGTTGAAGACATAAAGAATGAAATTGTTAGAAAAGCTGATAAACTTGAGGCTAATGCTAAAATTCCAGGTCCTCGTGATATTCAGAAAAACGATGATTACGATACACCTACATTGGTAATGTGTGGTGATAAACAAGATGGAAAAGGTTTTAAAGGAACAGAACTAAAAAAGAAGCTTGAGGACTATAAAGTTAAGCTTATAGGATTTGTCACTGATAATGCGGATAAAAAAGATTTCCAGACAAGATTTGATGAGTTAATAAATCTTAAAGATCCTGATCCTAATAGTAAACTTGCAAAAGAAGAAAAGAAGAAAACTTGGGAGATGGCAACATTCTACCATACTCCGGTAGTTGCTGCTTTAGCTATGCTCAGTAAAATTCAATCTGACATTAAAACTGCTGAATCACAAGTAAACAACTATCTTCTGGCGCAAATTAATGCTAAGGATTTGAAGTTTACAGATGTAGAACCTAAGGTTGTTGCACCAACAAGCTATGTACTCACCGGTCAGGATTATAAGGCAGATGTATTTTTAGCTGCTTTTAATAAAAGCTCTGATGCAGAAATCGTAGTAGGTGGCAGAACTTTGCCGGTAGAAAACGGATTGGGCAAGTATGTAGATCGTCCATCATCAGAAGGTGTTAAAAAATGGGGTGGCGTCATTAAAGTGAAAGATCCTGAAGATCCATCAAAAGTTAAAGAATATCCATTTGAAGCAGAATATATTGCAGCAAAACCAGCGGCAGTTGTTTCTCCAACTAAAATGAACGTATTCTATATAGGACCGGAAAACCCGGTTTCTATTTCAGTACCAGGTGTTCCAAACAATAAAGTAGTTGCTTCTATTTCAGGTGGGGGCGGAACATTAACAAAAAATCCAAAAGGAACAGGCGCTGATTATATTGTTAAGGTGACTCAGCAAGGTGAAGCTACAATCTCAATTATTGCTGATATGGATGGAAAGAAAATAAACATGGGTGCAATGAAGTTCCGTGTGAAAAGAGTTCCTGATCCTGTTGCAAAAATTGCAGGTAAAAGAGAAGGTCCGATGCAGAAAAATGCACTTATTGCTCAGAGCGCTGTTATTGCTGAATTAGAGAATTTTGACTTTGAAATTTATTATAAAGTTACCAAATTTAAAATGTCTTTATATCCAAAAGGAAAAGATCCAATTGAATTGGAAAGTAATAACAACCTTATCACTGCAAATATGAAAGCAGCGTTAAGTAAGGCTCGTTCAGGCGATAAAGTATATTTTGAATATATTAAGGCTGTTGGTCCTGATGGAGGAACAAGAAGTATTCCTAGTGTAAACTTTACAATTCAATAATTCGTTAAACAATAAACCACGGAGGGTAAGATGAAAAAAGTCCTGTTGTTTTGTTTCCTGTTTGCAATGACAATTACTGTCAAACAAACAAATGCACAAACGGTATTGGATGGTGTTTATGTAAAAGAACACAATCCTACTCGCAAAGTAATGGAGTATGCATTTCTGCGCGAGGCCGATGTATTATGGGCAAAGCGTGTTTGGGAAGTAATAGATCTCAAACAAAAGATTAATCTGCCACTGCGGTTTCCGCGTGAAGGTGATACTAAGGATAGAAAAAGTCTTATAGAAATTTTGATGAATGCTATTGATGAGGGATCATTAACTGCATATTCAACAACTGACGATGAATTTACAACGCCAATGACTTTAGAAGAGTTTAAGAAAATTGGTGGAGCCGGTATGGACACTATACAGATTACAGATCCAGAGCCACCGTATCTTACTCGTGATTCAGCCGTTCAGCGTACATTTTCTCGTGATAAAGTTATTGCATATCGTATTAAAGAAGAGTGGTTCTTTGACAAACAGCGTTCTATAATGGAGTGCCGTATCATTGGAATAGCCCCATTAATGCTTGCAGAAGATGAATATGGTAATGTGAGAGAAGGCAACATTCAAAAACCTCTTTTCTGGATTTATTATCCTGAAGCAAGAAAGCTTCTTGCAAATGCCGAAGCCTTCAATCGTGAAAACGATACCGAACGCAGAACATTTGATGATGTGTTTCATAAGCGTATGTTTAACAGCTATATTATTAAAGAGTCAAATGTTTATAACAGACGTATAGAAGATTACAAAACAGGTTTAGATGCTTTGCTTGAAGCAGATAGAATTAAATCAGAGATAATAAACCTTGAACACGATATGTGGGAATATTAATTTCAAACAACATAAAAAGAGCGAGGCTGCCCATTTAGGCAGCCTCGCTCTTTTTTATATCATACTTAAAGCCTCTTGAATGGCAGCTTCTATTCCCGCAGGATTTTTTCCACCGGCTGTTGCATAAAAGGGCTGTCCACCACCGCCACCTTGAATGTGTTTTGAAATGCTTCTGATAATTGTTGTGGCATTAAGTTTACCTGATTGCACCAAATGATCTGAAATAATCAACGAAAGCATGGCCTTGCCTTCACTCTCAGAGGCTAACAAAATAAATGAGTCCGGCAACTGATTGCGAAGTTCAAAAGAAATATTTTTGATAGCCTCAACATTGGTTAAGTCAATTTTTTGCGCAATAACATTGATGTTGTTCTTCAACTTTACATTTTTTAGCAGTTCACCTTTAATTAACTGTGCTTTTTCATGAACAAAGCTGTCTATTTGCTTTTGCAGTATTTCGTTTTCAAACAAAAGCTCTTTTATTCTAATAACAATGTCTTTAGGGTATTTTAATTCGGATTTAATGGTGTTTAGCTGTGTCAGTTGATGGGTAATGTATTTTTCAGCCTCTACAGAGGTTATAGCTTCAATGCGTCTAACTCCCGCAGCTACTGCTGTTTCACTTACGATTTTAAATAAACCTATTTCACCGGTTGCATTAACATGTGTGCCTCCACATAACTCCATGCTGAAGGCAGGATCAAAAATAATGACACGAACATAGTCGCCATATTTCTCGCCAAATAGCGCAGTTGCACCCATTGATTTAGCTTCTTCTAACGGCACATTTCTTCTTTCGTCCAAGGCAATGTTTTCACGAATCTTTTCATTCACCATTTGTTCTATTTTGGCAATATCTTCATCCGTCACCTTTGCAAAATGTGCAAAGTCAAATCGTGTGTGCTCATCATTTACAAGTGAGCCTTTTTGTACAACGTGATTGCCTAAAATTTGCTTTAATGCAGCATGCATTAAATGTGTTGCACTGTGATTAGCCGTTATTTTTCTCCTTCTCGAACTGTTGACAGTTGCAACAAAATCAGCTTTCAAATCAAGTGGTAATTTATCTGATAAGTGAATGATCTGATTGTTTTCTTTTTTTGTATCTGTAATAATAATTTTTTCTTTTTCGTTTTGTAAAAAGCCTGTATCACCAACCTGACCACCGCTTTCTGCATAAAAAGGAGTCTGATTGAAGACAAGCTGATATTGTTCTTTGTTTTTAGATTTAACCTTTCTGTATTTAATAATGTTTACCTCAGCAGAAGTATTGTCATATCCGATAAATTGCGACTCACCGTTTTCAAGAATAACCCAATCTTCAGCATCAACAGCCGAGGCTGCACGTGACCTTTCTTTTTGCTGTTCTAAACATTGGTTAAATCCATCCATGTCCACTTGCATGTTTCTTTCGCGTGCAATTAATTGGGTGAGGTCAATTGGAAAACCATAGGTGTCATACAATTCAAATGCAAATTCTCCATCAATAACAGAATCTTTATATTGATCAAATCTTCTGATTCCAGTTTCAAGAGTACGTAAAAAAGATTGTTCTTCTTCCTTGATAACTTTTTGGACAAAACCTTTTTGCTCAAAAAGTTCAGGAAAAACATCTTTAAACTGCTCTGCCAATAAAGGCGTCAGTCTATGAATAAATGGCGTTTTAAAGTTTAGATAAGTAAATGAATAACGAACTGCTCTTCTTAATATTCTACGAATAACATAACCGGCTTTATTGTTCGATGGTAGCTGTCCATCTGCGATGGTAAATGCAATTGCTCTGATATGATCAGATAGAACTCGCATAGCAATATCTGTTTGTTCTGTGCTACCATACTTAATACCACTCATTGCTTCAATGTAATTTATGGTTGGCTGAAATATATCTGTGTCGTAATTTGATTTCTTCTGTTGAATTGCCATACACAAACGCTCGAACCCCATACCTGTATCAACATGTCGGGCCGGCAATTTTTCAAGTGTGCCATCAGCTTTCCTGTTGAACTCCATAAATACGTTATTCCAAATCTCGATAACCAATGGATGTCCTGTGTTAACTAATATTTTTCCATCCGTTTTTTTTCTTTCATCATCACTTCGTAAGTCAACATGAATCTCAGAGCAGGGGCCACAGGGTCCGGTGTCACCCATTTCCCAGAAGTTATCTTTCTTATTTCCCATTAAAATCCGCGAATCATCAATATGCTGTTTCCAACAAGCATTAGATTCTTCATCGAACGATAGATTTTCTTTCATATCACCTTCAAAAACGGTTACATACAAACGGTCTTTAGGAAGTTTGTAAACTTCGGTAAGTATTTCCCATGCCCATGCAATAGCGTCTTTTTTAAAGTAACCGGCATTAGGGTTATTAGGATCTCCAAAACTCCAGTTTCCTAACATTTCAAACATGGTATGATGATAGGTATCTACACCTACCTCTTCAAGATCATTGTGTTTACCTGAAACCCGTAGGCATTTTTGTGTATCGGCAACACGTCTGTATTTTGCAGGTTGATTTCCTAAAAACCAATCTTTAAACTGATTCATTCCGGCATTGGTAAACATGAGTGTAGGGTCACCTTTAACAACTATAGGTGCTGATGGGACAATTGTATGTTGTTTCGACTTAAAAAAATCTAAAAATGTTTTACGAATTTCTGATGAGGTCATGTATTTTAATGAAATGGTGTAAGAAGTTTAAATGAAGATATTTAAATATCTGATTTTTATAATTTTTGAATATTTATGTAATTTCAGAAAAATTTTATTTTTGCTGAATTGTGCAAAAATAGAATTTAAGATTATGGCGAAGGCCAAATATTATTTTAATACACATTCTCTAAAATACGAAAAGGTAGTTGTTTCCTTTAAAAAGCGTTTTTTACGTGTTTTGGGATGGCTGGCAACAACTATGGTGTTTAGCGCAATTATTATTGCATTAGCCTATCAGTTTCTGGATTCACCTAAAGAAAAGCAACTAAAGCGTGAAATTGCAGTAATGGACCTTCAATATGAGATTTTGCAGCAGCGGATGGATTTAATGTCAAAAGTGCTTAAAGACCTTGAATATAACGATGACAATATATACAGAGTTATTTTTGAAGCAGACCCAATACCCGAAAGTGTAAGAGAAGCTGGTTATGGAGGCGTTGATAAATATCGTTCATTAAAGGGTTATGACAATTCAGCACTGATGATTGAAACAACAACTCAATTGGATAAGTTGATGAGGCAAATGTATGTTCAGACAAAATCATTTGATGAAGTTTTTGAACTTGCAAAAAATAAAAAAGAACTTTTGGCATCAATACCTGGCATTCAACCTGTCAGCAACAAAGAATTATCACGTATAGCTTCAGGTTTTGGTTATAGAATCCATCCCATATATAAGACCAGTATTTTGCACACAGGAATAGATTTTAGCGCACCGGTAGGAACAGAAATTTATGCCACAGGCAATGGGGTTGTCAAAAAGGTTGAGAAAGAGGGTAGAGGCTACGGCAATAATGTTACCATCAACCATGGATTCGGTTATGAAACCTTGTACGCCCACATGAGCAGAATTGTAGTGAAACCAGGTCAGAAAGTAATAAGGGGACAGATAATAGGTTATGTAGGTAATACCGGAAGCAGTACCGGGCCACACTGCCATTACGAAGTAATTAAAAATGGGGCAAAAATTAATCCCATTAATTTCTTCTTCAACGACCTGACGGCAACACAATATGAACAGGTGTTGGAAATTTCTTCAAAATACAATCAATCATTCGATTAGATTTGTGAATTATAGAAAAATCATCTGAAATGCAGCATGACGACCTACATATTGAAAAACTTTATTACAGCATTGGTGAAGTGGCTGAAATGTTTAAAGTAAACACATCATTGTTGCGCTACTGGGAGAAAGAATTTACATTGCTTCATCCAAAAAAGAATTTAAAAGGTGAGCGGCATTATACCAAAAAAGACATAGAGTCATTCCGGGTGATTTATCATTTGGTAAAAGAAAAAGGATTTACACTAAATGGAGCCAAGCAATATCTGAAAGCGAATGGTAAAGCAATACCTGTAACAGAAGAGAATGGAAATACTGAGGTAATAGAAGAAAATAGCCACGTGAAATTTGCTTTGAATAGGTTAAAAGCTTTTTTACTCGAAATGAAAGGAAACCTTTGAAATCACTTTGTTTAAACCCTTTTGATGTAAGTTTCACTTTCTCATTAACATTTCTTTTAGTATTACTATTTATTTTATAAGCTTTTATTGAAACCCAAGAAATTTAAATCCATTTGTAGATTTTTCCCGTTGCACTATATCTGTAAGTGGTTTATCACAATATCTCTGATAGGTATTTTTTCTAATGCATTTTGTCAGGACTCTGTTATCACACAGCGAAAAATTGCATTTTTTGAGCCTTCACCTGTTTACAATAAACAGCGGGTACAGATAGCGGGATATACAACACTTGGCTTGTATGCCGGAACAATGACAGGATTGTATCAGTTGTGGTATAGTGGGTATGAAATGAACCATTTTCATTTTTTTAACGATAATGGTGAATGGTTACTGATGGATAAAACAGGTCATACTTTTAGTTCATACATTGCCGGCAAGCAAGGTTATAATGTTTGTCGCTGGGCAGGTATGGATAATAAAAAGGCGACACTTATAGGCGGAAATCTGGGTTGGATTTTTTTAGCCTCGGTTGAAGCCTTAGATGGATTTTCTTCTGCTTGGGGATTTTCCTGGGGAGATATTGCCGCTAACACGCTTGGGTCATCGGTTTTTATTGGACAGCAATTACTTTGGCAGGAGCAGAGAATGGAGTTTAAATTTTCTTTTCATCAATCAAAGTATGCACACTATCGTCCGGATCTTTTAGGTGAAAATTATATACAGCAACTCTTTAAAGACTATAACGGACAAACACTATGGTTGTCAGCTAATATTAACTCTTTTATAAAGAAACCCAATGTAGTACCTGCTTGGCTGAATATTGCTGTAGGTATTGGTGCTGAAGGTATGACAGGCGCATTTGATAATGCCTCAGAATATAAAAATAATCCTATTCCTTATTATAAGCGTTACAGACAAGTATATATTGCTCCTGATATTGACCTCACTAAAATAAAAACAAAGTCAAAGGCATTGAAATTGTTTTTTGAAGTTACCCGATTTATAAAATTTCCATTGCCTGCGCTTGAAATTAATTCAAAAGGAAAATGGCTTTTTCATCCAATATATTTCTAAGGATTCTTCTCAATAATTTTAATACTGATGGTTGGTGCTTTTGCTGTTTTCTCAGTACCGTCTTCAATCAAATCAACACCTTTTAGAATTACCGTGTCTCCTCCTTTTAAATCATCTATTGCCTTGCGTCCTAGAATGGGGATCATTCTATCATCACCAACACCGAAACTCTTATTTTCGAACGGCTTCATCTTTAAAATTGTAAATTCGTAAAACTTCAGTTTATATGTTTTAGTGTCTTGACAATTTACAATAAAAGGCGGGTTTTCTACCCATTTAATAAGATCTTCTTTTGTAAGTTCATTGGTAAGAAGACTATCTGTTTTAATTAAACATTTTCCGGGACCAGTAATTTTTTGCTCTTGTTTAACCTGGCCTTTCTGGCCAGATACAGCCAGTGAAGTAACAAGAAATAAACTTATTGCAGATGTAAAAATAAAAGTTGATTTTGTCATTGTGTATTTGTTATATTTGATAAATAGCTTGAGTAAATTGTTTTGAATGAAATACGAATGTAAAAGAAATCATTTTAGATAAGTACTAAATACATTATGTTTTGTTGATGTATGGTAGAGAATTATGCAAAATGTTTAGTTATTCTTACAACTGTCCAAAGGCGAATAACTGGTTGAAATATGTATTAAAGATGAAAAACCTATTTTATCAGTCTATACCATTTAAGTAAATTTCGAAGACTAACTTATTTAAAAAACAGCCTCAAGGTATGTTAAAAAAGTAGTCTTTTACTTGAAAAAGTAAAGATAATATATTGACATGCAATATTATATGAAGTTGTCTAAAAATAAAGTTAGCATTGCCACTAAACGCATAGTATATTTGCAACGCCTTTAAAAAAATAATGCAATTTTAAACCATGATTATCGTTTTTTGTTCTTACATTGCATACATAGAAACACACATAAAAATTAGATAAATTAGATGAGACAGCTAAAAATTACTAAATCCATTACAAACCGTGAAAGCGCATCGTTTGAAAAGTATTTACAGGAAATTGGTAAAGAGGAGTTAATTACAGCTCAGATGGAGGTAGAACTTGCCCGAAAAATCAGAGCAGGAGACCAGCGAGCATTAGAGAAATTAGTAAGAGCTAACCTTAGATTTGTGGTGTCGGTAGCTAAGCAGTATCAGTCACAAGGTTTGAGTTTACCCGATTTGATTAATGAAGGTAATCTTGGTTTGATAAAAGCGGCAAAACGTTTTGATGAAACAAGAGGTTTTAAGTTTATTTCTTATGCAGTTTGGTGGATTCGTCAATCTATCATGCAGGCATTGGCAGAACAAGCACGTATTGTTAGATTACCACTTAATCAGATAGGTGCTGCCAACAAGGTTAAAAAAGCATTTTCAAATCTTGAGCAAAAATTTGAACGCGAACCAACAGCAGAAGAATTAGCCAGTGAATTAGAAATTGATACAGACAGAATTGCCTATACAATGAAAATGCCAGGTCGTCACGTATCAATGGATGCTCCCTTTGTACCGGGAGAAGATAATACATTACTTGATGTGTTGACCAATCCTGATGCACCTTATGCTGACAGCACACTCATGGCAGAGTCGTTACACACTGAAATCAACCGTTCATTAGAAACACTGCCAGAGCGTGAAAAAGATGTAATAAAGCTTTTTTACGGAATTGGTGTTGAGCATGGTTTGTCATTGGAAGAAATAGGTGAAAAATTTGATTTGACACGGGAACGCGTACGTCAGCTTAAAGAAAAAGCTATTAAGACGCTTCGCCAAAATTCAAAAAGCAAACTACTTAAAGCTTACTTAGGGCAATAGTAGAAACTGTTTCTGTTTAAAGCTTAAACGTGCTCATCCGGTTCAACATGGATGAGCACGTCTGCTATTAGAGGGTTATGCATTATTAAAGCATCTTTTAAATGATGCGCTATCTGATGCCCTTTCTTAACTGTGATGTGTGAGTCAACAGTAATGTGCAGGTCTATTAAGAAATTAATACCCGATTTTCGAACCAGACATTTCTCTGTATCTATTACTCCGTCAACATTTACCGCAACTTTTCTGATTTCTGCAATAACATCATCATAAAGATGTTCGTCCATAATTTCACCTAAGGCAGGTCTGAAAATAAGATAGCTGTTGTAGAAGATAAATCCTGATGCCACCAAAGCAGCCCAGTCATCGGCCGCTTCAAAGCCTTTTCCAAAGTAAATGGCAATAGCAATTCCAATAAAAGCAGCAAGAGAAGTAATGGCATCACTACGATGGTGCCATGCATCAGCCTTCAATGCTGTACTGTTGATATTCTTATTTCTATTGGAAACAATACGATAAAATAATTCTTTACTCACAATGATTACTGCAAGTACAGCAAGTGTATAAGTCTCCGGTATCTCATGTGGAGTCATGATATTTTTAATGGCTTCAATTGCTATTACTGTAGCTGCAGAAACTAAAATACCGACAACAACAAATGTCACCAACGGCTCTACGCGGCCATGACCATAAGGGTGGTTCTTGTCAGCCGGACGGCTGGCATATTTCAATCCAAGTAATACAAGGGTAGAAGAGAAAATATCTGTAGTGGATTCAATAGCATCGGCAATCAAAGCATAAGAGTTACCAAAGTAGCCAACCAACCACTTTATTGCGGCTAATAAAGTATTGCCCAATATGCTTATCCAGGTAATTTGAATTGCTTTTTGATGCGACATTTTTCATGTCAAAATTAATGTATTCATCTCACTTGCTCAGATAAAATCAGTTTAATATAAAAAATATTCTCATAAATATATGTCCCAATTTTTATGTTTGATAGAAAGGAATAATAAAATTTTTACTTTTGACATATACTAAATAACCTGTAGACGTATTTATATATGAAACCTGAATTCAAATTAGCATCTCTTATATTATGGGCAATTACATTAGTACTATTAGAATCCGGTTGTTCACCTAAATATTATGTTCCACCACAACCCAATATACCAATGTTAGCAAATGGTGGCGAAGGAAAAGTAGGTACTTCATTTTCATTGCCGCAATTTGGGGTAGGTGGATTGTCATTCGATGCACAGTTGAGTTATTCACCGATTAAACATCTGGGCATTACTGCTGACGGTATGTATTTTAGTGGAGGAAATAGCACTAACGATTATTCAGGAAATGGAATCGTAGGAAATGTTGGACTTGGCTATTATGCCATGGCATCTGAAAAATGGGGTGTTGATATTTATACAGGCATTGGGAAAGGTAGTATTAAAATGAATCAAGACAGTTTAAAGTTTTTCAGCTCTGACTTAACAAGATATTACATACAACCGGGAGTATTCTACAAGAATAAAAGATTCAACTTTGGAATGGTTTTCAGAATAAGCTATGTTCAATACGATGATATGATGTTTTACAGACAGGCAGACCCTGATGATATGCTTTATGGGAAAAGTTATTTGTTTTATGAGCCCAGTATTTATTTGTCCGTTGGAGGCAATTTGGTTAAAGCAAAATTTCAAATGACGCCTTCATTCAAAATAGACAATGAAAGGGATTTTAATCGCCAGAAATTAATTTTGAGTTTTGGTGTTGATTTTTTAATTGGTCATCACAAGGAAAAATAACTAAAACAGTTTCTTATTCTCTTTGTGTCGTGTTGCGTCACGATTAGTTTTCTTTAATAAATTATTTTTAAAAGCATCTTCTAAATCAACCCCGGTTTGGTTAGCCAAACAAATCAAAACAAATAATATATCTGCCATTTCATCTGCCATCTGCAAATTGTCTTCATTGTTTTTTGCTGACTGCTCACCGTACTTCCTTGCAATTATTCTTGCTAATTCACCAACTTCTTCTGTCAGTAATGCAAGGTTGGTTAACTCATTGAAATAACGGACACCATGTTTTTTTATCCAATCGTCAACAATTTGTTGTGAATCTCTAATTGTCATTTGCTTGTTTTTTTGAATCAATAATTATTGTAACAGGCCCATCATTGGTTAATGACACTTTCATATCAGCGCCAAATTTACCTGTACAAACTTCAATATCATATTTGTTGAGTTGCTGAATAAAATACTCATACAGAGGAATTGCTTTCTCCGGTCTTGCAGCCTGAATAAATGAAGGTCGGTTACCTTTATTTACGTCACCATAAAGTGTAAATTGTGACACCAGAAGCAATTGCCCATGAATATCTTTGACTGAAAGATTCATTAACCCTTTTTCATCAGCGAAAATGCGCAAGCCAACAATTTTTTTGCATAACCAGTCAACATCCTCCTTTTCATCTATTTCAGAAATTCCCAAAAGCACTAATAGTCCATTCTTAATGGAAGAATAGATGGCTCCTTCAATTTCAACGCTTGCTGCAGTTACCCTTTGAATTACAACTTTCATAGTTCAACGAAATATATCTTCATTGTTTAAAATGCTCAGGTAATTGTGATATCGAGATGGACTAATTTCTCCTTTCTCAAGTGCCGTCAATACAGCACAACCACTTTCATTAACATGAATACAATTGTTGAATTTACAATTGGGTAATAATCGAAAAAACTCAGGGAAATAATGTGTTACATCGTTTTTATTGAAATCGTAGGTGCCGAATTCCCTGATACCGGGTGTGTCAATAATAAATCCACCTTCAGGTAATTGATGCATTTCTGCAAAAGTAGTACTATGTTTTCCTGTTAGATGCTGTTCAGATATTGGTGTTACTTTCAAATTTAAACCGGGAATCAACACATTAATAAGAGACGATTTTCCAACCCCTGAGTGTCCGGTGAATAAATTGATTTTATCTTTTAGTTGCAGCTTCAACGCAATTAATGAATCCGGTAGCTGATTTGATACTATATAAACAGAATATCCAATTCCTGAATACAGATTTTTTAATTCATCAACATAATTTAATATGTCTTTATCATAAATATCTGCTTTAGTAAAAATGATAGAAGCCTTAATAGAATAGGCTTCGGCAGTAGCAAGAAATCTGTCTATAAATCCTGTTGATGTTCTTGGTAAAATAGGTGTTGCGACCAAATATGCATGATCAATATTGGCAGCTAAAATATGTACCTGCTTACTTAATTTTTTTGATTTTCTGATAATGTAATTATTTCTTTCGAGAAGTTCTGTAATCAGCGCATCACCACCTTCAAAATAATACTTCACATAATCACCAACGGCTACAGGATTGGTGCTGTTAATGTCTTTTATCCTGAAGCTGCCTTTTACCCTGCAAAAAATTCTTTCGTTTCCCGTTTGAACCGTTATAATATTGCCTGTTGTTTTTACGACTACACCTTCAAAAGTTTGCATAACATTAAAGCCATTTAATCAAATCACTCAGACAATGTGTTTCAAATGTCACTTCACAGTTATGCCTGATTCGTTCTGGATTAAGATAAGCACAATCCATGCCCGCAGCAATTGCACCGGCAATATCGGTTTCTATGTTATCACCAATCATCAAGCAGTCTTTAATGGGTGTCTTAAGTATTTCTACAGTCTTTAAAAAAATTCTGGGGTCGGGTTTATGATAACCAATCTCTTCTGAAATTATTATCTTACTAAAAAAATGATCTATTGATGATGCTTTTAACTTTGTGTGTTGTGCCTCTGAAAAACCATTTGTAATAATAGCTAACTGATATTTGCCATGTACATGATTTAATAAATCTTTAGCAAATGGGATTAACTCTTTCTTACTGGGTGTGTTTTGGACAAAGAAATCAGATAGCTTTTCAACTAACTCCGGATTTTCAATTCCGAAATATTTTAATGTGAGTTCAAATCGTCCTGCACGCAAATACGATTTTTTAATTCGTCCAAGAGAATATTCTGTCCACATTCTATTGTTAATGTCCACATATTTCTGAATAAAAGCATGCTCACTATTTATGCCATTCTGCTCTAAATTATATTGATGATACATTTCAGACAGCGATTGTGCTGCATTGGCATTGGTATCCCATAAAGTATGATCAAGGTCAAAAATGAGATGTGTATAGCGCTTTAACTTTTTCATGGTTCAAGAACTTTCTGTTGTAGCGCTTTTATGGAATAGGCATGATATAGTTCAAACGAAGACACCATTGCTATTGACCAGGCTGAAATTGAAATGAGCATGTATAAAAAAACTTTCTTTTTGTTGGGTACTAATCGTGATGCAATGATTGTACCAATAGGGATTGAAATTACTACAGGTGTTAGTAATGCGATTCCAAACAAACCGTATTTCTTCCAAATGGTTATTAGTCTTCTATTGCGCTTAGTAAAAATTTTGTTTTTAGGTTTTTCTTTAGAATCAACATACGTGTAGCTGACAACAACTTTACCATCACTATCTACTGTGGGTTCAGAGAAAGGCTGTTTCCGTGAAACGGTCCTTTTAATTCGATTTTGTATCCAGTGCCAAACATTTGCAACCTGATCACTAAAAAAACTAAAAACAAAAACACCTAGCATGCCACCGATAATAGGATAGACTATTGCTTCGAAAATTGTGAAGTCATATTTTTCATCATAATAAGCAAATGCAGGACCGACTACAAATTTTACACTGCTGATTAATATGACCATCAGAATTTTTACAAACTCACCCATGTTTTATTATTCTGATTAATCAACGAAAGATAGTAAAAATAACTGACTGAATTACTTTTTCTCACCAAAAGCTAAATCTCCGGCATCACCCAAGCCGGGGACAATATATGACTGTGCAGTGAGTTCCTCGTCAACAGCAGCAACCCAAATGGTTAAGTCATCAGGTAAATTTGCTTTAACATATTCTATACCTTGTCTGCTTGCAATGGCAGCTACAACATGTGTATGCGCAGGTTGTCCGGATTCAAGCATTGCTTTATAAGTTTCAACTAATGACTGACCTGTGGCAAGCATAGGGTCACTTAAAATCAATGTTCTTCCAGCAATTGGTGGAGATGATAGATATTGAAGGTGTATATCAAAACTACCATCTTTATGATGACGTCTGTAAGCCGAAATAAATGCATTATCTGCCTGATCAAAATAATTCAATAAGCCCTGATGTAGTGGTAGCCCGGCTCTTAAAATAGTGCCTAATACAGGTTGACTTTGCAGAAGTGGAACAGTGGCAATACCCAGAGGGGTGGTTACATCTGTGTTTTCATAATTCATGGTTTTGCTTATTTCGTAAGCGGCAATTTCACCAATGCGTTCAAGATTTCTTCTAAAACGCATCCTGTCATTCTGTATTTCTACATCACGTAATTCTGCGACAAAATGATGTAGTAAGGAGTTGCCTGTGCTTAGAATATTTACCATAGTTATCGTTTAAAAAGTCTTACAGGAAATGGAAGTGTGTTTTTTTTCAGGTGTAAATATACATGTTCAATCGAACCAAAACTACTATAATAACGCGCCAAACCTAAATCATTAGAGCCTTCAAAATCCAGAATAATTTTTTTGTTTGAATTTTCCTGAATTACAGAGTCAATTAGAAAGGACATGGCACCTGAAGATTTTCCGATTACAGTGTTGCCGGAAAAGAGAAAAATAATTCTGTACTCTGTTTGAATGAATATTCCCCCACAAATAGTTTGGGAACCGTCAGAAACACCTCGTATATAACTTATTCCTTTTTGCTTCAAAGCAGAGTACAATCTTCTTAGTAATTCAAAACTTTCATTTTTCATTCGTTCAACTTTCAAACCTCTGTCATTTTTAAATAAACTTATTACTTCGGAAATGTCAGGTTGATTTATTTTTAATTCATTTTTTTTTGCCTTGTTAATGTTTCGCTTTTGATTGTCAGAGTAAAATTTTCTGATTTCTTCGTAAGATAAAGATAAATCCATTTCGAAGTTTAATCTTTTAGATGCAACAAATTTGTTGCCGGCTGCCGGGTTGAAGGAATTTAAATTAATCTCAATCAGTTTAAATTTTGATGGAATTGCATTTAAAAAATCATTCGAGACAGCAAAACTTACAGGTAGTGAAGAAAATATTCCTAATTGTTGTGTAAACAGTGGCTGATAGAGATAATTGAATCCCATTTTATTTCTCCATGTTAAGGGAAACACAAATTTATAATCATCACTCACTAATGCATGCCAGTTTGGACTAACCACATCAAGGTACCATGAAAAAGCATAGGGTAATCTATTTATAGCCTGGTTGATACAGAGATCCCATTTTGCTTTGTCAATCTCATTATGTTCAAGGTACTTTATTTCCATTTCAGGCAGATGCTATTTTAAGTAATTCTTCATAAATACTTCTATAACCTTTCCAGATATGATTCTCGCTGAGTGATTCATTATGCCATAAACTGATAAAAGTACCATTTACTGCTTTAACTTCTTCAAGCAGTGGTTTTATCAAATCTATTACCTGTTCAGGATTTACTTTTAGGTAATATCTGAAAGTTGCATCCATTACAGCAAACGGATGTATGACAAGTGGTGTTTGTACTTCCTGATCCAGATCATAAAAATAAAAAGAAGAACAAATGCCTGCTCTGAAACCGATATTTCCTGCATAGCCCATTGTGAAATCTTCTTTAATGTCAACACTAATTAATTGTCTGTAAGTATCAGGCAATCTTATTTTGAGAAAATGTTGCCTGCTTTTAGTTACTTCTCTTTTTAGAATTTTAGTCAGCAGCTGAACTTCTTTTTGCAGACGGCCTTGTTTGATATTTGAACCATAACTTGGATGGATTCCTGTATCGGCATAGTCAGCTAAGGATTGAATGAGTGATTGAAAATTTCTGTTATCAACAGAAACATTTTTATCGTTTTCTCCATATTCGCCTAGTAAAAAAAAGTAAATTACATTGATCTTATATCGTCTATGCAAATCATGCATTAAGTCATAAGTGTCATAAGGGTCATGCATCAAACGCATCAACACCTTGGTACGTTCTACAATTTGAGGTAAATCGAAATTAATTAAAGACCTGCCGTAAGCGCCTAAAGTACGCATCAGGCCCTTTTCTAAGTAAGCATATGCATTATCAATGTCAATAGTTGATATATACTTGTACTTTGAGTTTGCCGACTTAAGATTAGGATATCTTTCTAAAATTATAGATTTGAATTTCTGTGCCCAAATATTCACTACAGGTTTCTGAAGAAATCCTCTGGTGTATGCAATACTTTCCGTTTCATTATATCGGTCATGCGAATCCCTTAAATGTGGAAGATATTCTTCGTAACGACTCACTAAATAGAATGATGCAGAAAATAAATCGAATGGCACACTGTATTTTGGATGTGTTGCATAAAATGCTTTTATGCCATCCCATTCAGTAAACCCGAATTGCTGGTCTTCAATACCTTTCTCAAACAACAACCTTTCTGAATAAATGAATATTTCATTTTCAATCTGATGTTCTGAATAATTGAATTTGGGGCCGGCATAACTTTTAAACTCTTCTACATTTTGAGTTGTTTCGTAACTAATACCCATTAGTTTGCCAATAAATAAATCGAAGATATATTTTAGGCGTGGTGAATTTTTATGTATATAGACTAATAACATTAGTTATCGAAAAAATCAGGGTCAGGTACTGAAATATTTAAAAACCGGAAGAGATAATATGCCCCCAATCATAACCACTTTTGCCATTATGCTGGCTGCTTTGAAATGCTTTTTTTCTACAGAGAAAAATAATTTCACTGCTAAAATGAGAATTGGTATTTGTACAAATAGCATAGTATAACCAAAGACCGGAAGACTTTCCCACCAGGCTTGTTTAATCTGAAGAAATAAAATCAATCCAAATATCAAGAGTAATAAACCAATGGCTATAAATTTTGCATTATCCTTGCCGGCAACAATTGGGAGTGTGTTGCATCCAAATTCTCTATCGCCTTCAATATCTTCAATATCTTTAATTATTTCTCTGACTAATGAAATAAGAAATGCAAAAAAAGCATAAGCTGCCGTAATTGCAATTATTAATCTAAGATTATACATCTTATTATTAATAACAGGAAGTTTAATATCACGAAATGCATATTGCAATTCATAGTCTGCAAATGCAGGAAGGAAAACCGCTACAGCTGTTAAAAAAGCAACAACAAAATTTCCAACCAATGGAAGTCTTTTGTATGATGCAGAATAAAAATAAAGTAGTGCTGCAGTGAGTAAATAGGTGAGTGCAAATTGCCTTAATTTCAAGGCGTAAGTAAGGTAAAGCCCAATAGCAATACCTATGATAGAGAAAACAAAATAAAATGTTTTCATTGTCCATCCGGAGAAGTCGTGCACTTTGCCGATTCCGTTTGCAGCATCAATGTCTTTGTCAAAAAAATCATTTATAGTATAGCCTCCTGCTGCAATAAGTACTGTACTTAGGACTATCAACAAAAACTGCCATGTATGCAATGAAGGCGTAAACTCCGATGTTTTTAGCAAAGGCACAACAATCATATAATAAATCAGACATTGAGCCAATGCCAGAATTATTAAATTCGGAAATCTTATAAGCCTTAAAAATCCCATTATTCCCAATCGTTGTTTAGAGTTAAAACTTGTTCAATAACATCACGTGCACAACCTTCACCTCCTTTTATAGGTGAAATATAATGGCAAATATCGCGAATTTGTGGTGCAGCATCATAAGGGCAACTGGCTATGGCACAATTTTTCATTGCTTCTGCATCAGGCATGTCATCACCCATATAGAGCAGTTGTGCTGATGTAAGATGATGTTCCTGCATTACAGAAAACAACTGTTGCAGTTTATTTCCAATGCCAACATAAATATCACTTATACCTAAATTTTTAAGACGGATAACAACGCCCTCATCTTTGCCACCTGAAATGATTACAACACGATAACCTTTTTTTACTGCCAATTGAAGTGCATATCCATCTTTAATATTCATGGCACGTAAAAGTTTTCCATCGTTGGTGACATGCAGCATACCGTTAGTAAGCACACCATCTACATCAAAGACAAAGCATTTTATTTCTTTTAATTTTTCTTTAAAATTCACGCTGTTCATTTTTTGTGAAATTTATAAATTGATTCTGTCATTTGCTTGTATAATTCCGCAAGTTGTTTGTTGTCTTTTAATAAACTTAAATGCTGTTGAATAGTTTTATTATCATTTCTGACAGCAGGCCCGGTTTGAAAAGCAGCAGGATTACCCTCTAATCGCTTTGCAGTATGTGTAATTAAAGGCTTCAGAAGATTGAATTCTATTCTGTTTTTGTTCAAAAAAGAAAATGCCTGTGCATACAAATGATTAGTGAAATTATTTACCAGCACAGCAGCAAGATGCAATTTTGCTCTTTTTTGAGAGTTCATTACTACAAAACGACAATTTACTGAAGTTATTAATTGTTTTAACGAAGTTAATACCTTGTTGCTGGTTGCTTCCAAACAAAAGGTTAGTTCGTCCGATAAAACACTTGCAGAGGTTATAGATTGCAAAGGATAAACAACTCCGGCATTTTTAAATTTCTTTTTCAGTACTTGTATATCAACAGTACCGGATGTATGAACGACTATGCTCTGCGAATCTGGTAAATGAGTAACAACTTCGGCAATGCTGTCATCGTTAGTTGTAATGAAATAAATGTCTGAATGGTTGTTGATTTTTTGAATGTCAGAAACAAACTTGCTGCCTGTAACTTTTGAAAGTGCAGAACCGGTTTTTTTATTACTGCTGTAAATCTCTTTAATCTTATGTCCTGAAGTTTTAAATAAAATGGCCAACAACCAGGCAACATTCCCTGATCCAATAAAGGTCAGTGTGAATTTGTTATCCTTTGTTTGTGTATCGGACATATTCTTTAAATCGTTTTACTGAAACTATCCAAGTCCCTGTAAGCATTAAGATACAACCAATCCACAATAAATTTATATGAGGAAAAATGATTGCTTTCATAATTATAAAGTCTTTCTTATTCGCCTTCTTTTCAGCTATTTCAAGTTTAATCTTTCCACTTTCAGGGCTGATGCTCGTAAACCTGAATTTTAAACCAAGTTCATCAAGAAAATAATTTTTTGAAACAGCCATTCGGTCTTTGATTAGAAACTGTGGCGTAACCAAATGTTTCTTTTTATTTACATCAGTTACTTCCAGCATTGCTGTAACACCAAAACTGTCAAAGGATTCTACTTCAATTCCTGTATTGTCTTTTGCTAATTTTTGCAAAACAATAAGGCTGTTTGAAGTTGCCAATGTATCACCTACAGCCATTTCATGTTCAACGGGGGCATCATACTCATCCATAGATACATTTTTGGTGTATTCATCTAAATTAGCATAAGTCACATGTGTATAAATATCCTTATCTGGAAACCACTTAGTAGCAGGCTCTGGTGAATTTCCCATTCTTTCATTAAGCTGAATAATTGGTTTCAGGCTAAATGCTTTTTTCAATTCTCCGGTTTTGTTATTCAGTTTAAAATATTCAACATCGAAATAGATATTATGATCTTTCTTCTCGCGGCCACTATAGGTTACAAAATACTTTCCCATCTGCAAGGTGTCACCTTTAGCAAGCATAATGTTTTCATTGTTAGGAAAATCTTTTCCTAAATCAATATTCAATCTGTTTTTAGAAATAATTCTTGAATTTGCATTGGAAATTAGTGTGCCCAGTAATATAAATGCGAAACCAATGTGAGCAATGGAAGCACCACTGAAAGAAAATTTTCCTTTCAAAACACGAAGAAAATAATCGAAGTTGGCAATGATTGCAAATACAGCAGTAAACAGCAATACCATGTAATGGATGCTGTTAAACTTCAGTAACAAAATTAAAACGACAGAGAGTATTGTTGAAATGATCAGAGAAAACAAGAGCTTTTTAAATACTTCTTTGGGTTTACTTTCTTTATATTTAAAAAATTGTCCAACAGCCATTAGCAATGCAATAATCATAGCTATAGGCATTTGCCAGGAGTTGAAATGTTCTTTTACATCTACCGGGGGAGCAAGGTTTGAACCGAATATTTTATTAATAACAGGGATGCTTGTAGTAAAAGTAATTTGAATTGCTGAAATACATAGCACCAACATGCCAATAAACATCCAGAATTCCCTTGATGTGATGCTGTCATCTGAGTTTTCTTTAGGAATTTTTTTCCAGTTTATTGCAAGCATCACTACAGCAAGAATTACAAAGAACAGCATATAAAAAATAAGTTGACCACTCATTCCAAGGTCAGTAAAAGCATGTACGGAAGTTTCTCCAAGTATTCCACTGCGAGTAAGAAACGTACTATACAAAACCAACAAGAATGAAAGAATACAAAGTATGTAGGTGCTGAGTAAAGCCCGGCCACGTTTGTTAAACACAAGCATAACATGTCCTGCTCCAACCATAACAAGCCAGGGCACCAATGAGGCGTTTTCAACAGGATCCCATGCCCAGAAACCACCAAAACTTAGCGCTTCATATGCCCATGCTGCACCCATAAGAATACCTGCACCTAAAGACATGATTGAAAAAAACGCATACGGCAGTGCGGGTTTAATCCATTCGGTAATGTTTTTACGCATGAGTCCCCCTAAAGCAAATGCAAATGGAACAACAGTAGAAGCAAAACCTAAAAATAAAGTTGGAGGATGGATTACCATCCAGTAATTCTGCAACAAAGGATTAAGTCCACGACCATCAGCAATGCGAGAAAGATAATCGGGCATTTTAATAAACGGAAGGTTGGCAAACTGTTCGTTATCTCGAAGCAGTGTAAAAGGATTTGATCCAAGTTTATAACCGAATACATAAACGCCCAACAGCATTGAACCTAGAAAAACCTGCACCAACATAATTATTCCTACAACCGGACTTTCCCAATGACGGTTTCTTCTGGAAACAAATAATGCAATTAAGCTATGCCATAGCATCCACAATAAAAAACTTCCTTCCTGACCTTCCCAAATACAAGCAAGAATATAGTACATAGGCATGGTCATGTTGGAGTGTTGCCACACATAATAATATTCAAATCGGTGATTGAAAATTAAGTAAAGCAGAAGGAAAAAGATGCCAAAACATGCAATGCTATGCAGGTAAAGAAATTTTCTAGCTAATGGTGTAGCCCATTTTGCTTTTTCTTCATTTCTTACACTTGTCAGATATAAAATTGCAGCATATAAAGCACTGATAAATGCAGTAAAAATGAATCCATTGCCAATGTAGCCCCAGAATAACTGCTCTCCGATATATTTAATCTCCATTCGTCACCGATAATTTTGCTGCGAATATCTGAAAAAATAAGAGTCATAATAGTAAATATCATGTCAAGTTATTATTATGTTTTTAGGAGAGATTTTAAAGGCTGCCTAGAGCGGAAAATTAAGTACTGCTTCAGATTTATTGCAATACACAATAAAAAATGATAGAACTACTAAAGATAAATGTCAAGTAGGCCATCAGGAAGCGTAACAATTAAATTATTTGCCTCGCTATTGAATGTGGTGATGAAATTCTTATTAAGAGGGATTAGAACTTCTTTGCCATTAGCATTAGCATTAACAATGGCTATTTGCTGCTGTGGATATTCTGCAATGTCAACAATGTTGCCTATTGGTCCCGAGATGCTATCTATAACCAAGCAACCTAAAAGTTGAAATTTATATGGAATTTCGTTTTCAAGAAGCAGTTTTTTTTCTATAAAAACTTCCTTCTTCAGCCAGATTTCAGCTTTATTTATATCTGCAACATTTGAAAATTTTATTCGGCAAAATGGGTATGTAAATTGGATTTCTGAAACCGCTTCTTGTTTCAACTGATCACCTTCTTTTATATAGAGAAATGCAGGACTTTTCTTTTTACACGTAAAGTTATCGTAGCATCTTAAAACCAAATGCCCCTTGATACCATGTGTTTTAACAAGTGTTCCAAAAAAAGTAACTTCGTCAAAACCCATTATCAAAGGGCATTATAGCATTATTATTTTAAGCGTTTTCTGCCGGAGTTTCGCCTCCTTCAGTTGTAGGTGCAGCAGCAGCTTCGGCTTCGGCAACATTGGCAGCAGCACGTTTTTCAGCAATAGCCTTAGCAATAACCTCACGCTTTTTGGATTCTTCTTCCAAACGGTTTTTCATATCATCTGCTTTAGATGATTGCACTTTTTGCGAATGCTGAAGAACTTTCAGGTTTTTGTTTTCCATCCAAGCGCTATACTTAGCATCGGCCTGTTCCTGTGTTAAGGCACCTTTTTTTACTCCGCCCATAAGGTGATTCTTATACAATACACCTTTGTAACTTAAAATGGCACGCGTTGTTTCCGTTGGTTGTGCGCCTGTGCCTAACCAATAGAGTGCTCTGTCGAGATTAAGGTCAATGGTTGCCGGGATAGTCCTTGGATTGTAGGTCCCGATTTTTTCAATGAACTTGCCATCTCTGGGAGCACGTGAATCCGCCACCACAACATGGTAAAACGGCTGGCCTTTTTTTCCAAACCGCTGTAATCTGATTTTTGTTGGCATTTTTTAATTTTTTATGATTAATAAATTTATTTATCCCAAAATCCTCCCTGATTTTGGGGCTGCAAATATCTAACTTTTAGATGAATTATCAAATACTTATGGTCTTTTTTTATTTAACACCATATTCGGCTATTTTTCCTTCAAATTGCCGGTACCAATCCTTGATTTTCGCTATATCGCCTTGTGTATCATCAGTAGGAGCGAAGGGTGGAGCTATGACAACCGTTTTAGTGCGGTAATCAAATGCTACCATTACCACTGGTGTTTTTACTGCTATTGCTATTTTATGAAATCCTGTTTTCCATTCCTCAGCATATTTTCGTGTGCCTTCAGGAGTAATACAGATTGAAAACTGCTCATGACGGTTATAAATTTCAGCAACTTTTTCTACTAGTTTTCCCGGTTTAGACCTATCTACCGGATATCCACCTAGTGCATAAAAAATCCAACCCAAAGGGGGTCTAAACAGCTCTTTTTTAGCCAGATACTTGGTGTCAAGTCTAAGAATACTTCTGGTGGCAAGACCAACAAAAAAGTCAATATTGCTGGTATGAGGCGCCACAATCATTACATATTTTTTTAAATCATCGGGTATTTTTCCCTTAATTTTCCATCCAAAAAGTTTAAAGAAAAAACTATAGATAAATCTCGTCATTGGGTAAAGATAAAAAACTGTTTTGTTTTAAGAAGGAATCATATAAATTTGCATAAATTAAAATCAAATAAAATGAAAAGGATTCTTTTATTCATTGCACTTGCTTCATTCAGTCTGACAGCAAACAGTCAGGCCAACAAGACCATGAATTCATGGGCTGAGTTAAATAACTTTCATAAAGTTATGTCTGAAACCTACCAGCCAAGTAAGGATGGTAATTTAAAAGTAATAAAGGCAGAGTATAAACAACTGATGGAACTTGCTGTTGCATTACATCAATCAAAAGCGCCATCAGGAATTGATGCGGCTAAAATGAGTGATGCTACTACAAGATTGGCAGTTGCTTGTAAAGAATTGTTTGGATTGATTGAACTTAATGAGAGTGATGAATCAATCACTAAGAAATTAGGTGAGACCAATACTATTTTTACAGAAATTGCCCGTATGTGTGAGAATAATGATGTTAAAGGTCATGATCATAGTGACCCAAATCACAAACATTAATAAAGTTAACTGTTAAAAGCCTAGCGGAAGCATCTGTATGTTTCCGCTTTTTTTGTGACTACCAATTCCAAAAGCATCAAGTCTGGATTACACCAACATTATAAGGTCTAACTATTGGATTGTGGTTTGCCATTTCAATACCCATGCTTATCATTTTACGAGTCTCAAGTGGGTCAATTATTGCATCAACCCAAAGTCTTGATGCAGCATAATATGGCGAAGTTTGTGTGTTGTATTTGTCAGTAATGGTTTTTAATTGAGCCTTTTCTTCTTCTTCAGAAATTTCTTTTCCTTGTGATTTAAGAGCAGCCACCTGAATTTGCAACAATGTTTTTGCTGCCTGCGAGCCACCCATCACAGCAATTTGCCCTGTTGGCCATGCTGCAATTAATCTAGGATCGTAGGCTTTGCCACACATTGCGTAGTTGCCAGCACCGTAGCTGTTTCCAATGATGACGGTGAATTTAGGTACAACACTGTTGGCCATTGCATTTACCAATTTAGCACCATCTTTTATAATACCACCATGTTCACTGCGACTGCCAACCATAAATCCGGTTACATCCTGAAGAAACACCAGTGGTATTCTCCGTTGATTGCAGTTCATTATAAACCTTGCCGCTTTATCTGCACTGTCGCTATAAATAACTCCACCAAACTGCATTTCACCTTTCTTGCTTTTCACAACCTTTCGCTGATTGGCAACAATGCCTACAGCCCAACCATCAATACGTGCTGTACCACATAAAATACTTTGTCCATATTTTTCCTTGTATTCATCAAACTCGCTGTTATCTACTAGTCGGTTGATGACTTCATGCATGTCATACTGTTTGGAATTTTCTGCAGGTATTATTCCATAAATTTCTTTTGGATTTGCAGTAGGTTCTTTTGACTCTGCTCTATCAAAACCGGCTTTTTCAAAGGTTCCGATTTTAGAAAACAATCGCTTAATATAGTCCAGACATGATGCATCATCATTAAATTTATTGTCTGTTACACCTGAAATTTCGCAATGTGTTGTAGCACCACCTAAAGTTTCGTTATCTATTTCTTCACCAATAGCAGATTTTACCAAATAGCTGCCTGCAAGAAAAACAGAGCCTGTTTTGTCCACTATCAAAGCTTCATCACTCATAATCGGCAAATAGGCTCCTCCTGCAACACAACTGCCCATAATAGCTGCAACTTGTAAAATTCCCATTGATGACATTACAGCATTATTTCTGAATATGCGACCGAAATGCTCTTTATCAGGAAAAATTTCGTCCTGCATAGGAAGAAAAACACCAGCACTATCCACCAAATAAACAATTGGCAATTTATTTTCCATACTTATTTCCTGTGCGCGCAAATTCTTTTTTGCTGTCATTGGAAACCAGGCACCTGCTTTTACTGTTGCATCATTGGCTACAACTATACATTGTTTGCCTGAAATGTAGCCAATCACAACAACAACTCCTGCAGAAGGGCAACCGCCTTGTTCGGCATACATGCCATCTGCGGCAAAGGCACCTACTTCAAACTGCGGTTTATCGGCATCCAACAAATATGCAATTCGTTCACGTGCCAACATTTTATTCTTTTCTTTTTGCTTGGCTGCATTTTTCTTTCCACCACCTTCATAAATTTTATTTAACCGCTCTGTCAAACGTATCAGATGCGATTTATATAAATCTTCATTGACATTAAATTCAAGATTAACTTTCTCAGTCATAATATATAATCAATAGTGGACAAAAATAGATTAAAATAACAAACTTGTGTTTTTAATCAGTAGCAGAGATTATTGCTTAAGGTTTTTATTCTTAGCCGACTTTTTATCACTAGACTGCCAAGGGCAATGACGACATCCGCTTTGACAACAGTAGCCTCTTTTCAGGTGATATTTTTCAGTAAAAACAATATAACCCTCAGGAGTTAAATAAAACTCGTCTTTTTCGAACTTGTCTGTAAATGCCATTACGAATGCAAATTTCTGAATTTTTGCAATTGAATTCAAAAATTATATAAAATGATGTAATTTCATAAGAGTGATTTTGACTGTAAATTGAATTTAGGAGTATAAACCAATATCAGATTTAACTATTTAATTTTGTAGTGATGAATAAAATTGTTGTTGAAGAAATTGATTTAGATATTTTTCAGTTAGGACATAAAAATATGAGATTAAACATACTCCGGCTGGATCTGCCAGATGCAATTTCAGGAGGAAATAAATCTTTTAAGTTAAAGTACAATCTTCAAACTGCAACAGAAAAGGGTAAAAGTACCTTAGTGACATTCGGTGGGGCATACAGCAATCATATAGCAGCAACTGCACGTACTTGCAAATTAAGAAATCTAAAAGCTGTAGGTATTATCAGAGGTGAAATTGTTTTGCCCTTGAATAACACTTTAAATCGTGCTGTTAATGATGGAATGCTTCTGATACCTGTGAGTCGTCAGTGGTACAAACAAATACATGACAGCAAATTCTATAAAAGCGATGTGGTTAAGAATTTACTTCTTGCGAACGATTTAAATCCTGATGACTGTTATATTGTTCCTGAAGGTGGAAATAATACCGAAGGGTATAAAGGTTGTGCAGAAATTCTTAATAATGTAATTACTGAATATGATACAGTAATCTGTGCTGTAGGAACAGGAACTACGCTTGCAGGAATTGCGGCATCAGTACCTGAAAATACAAGTGTACATGGCATTGCCGTAGTTAATGCTGCCGCATCATTGACTGAAAACATACAATTGCATTTAGCTAATACGAACACAAATTCAAATTCAAATTCAAATTATATTATTCACCATCAGTACACCTTTGAAGGATTTGGTAAAAGCAATGCTGCACTAAAAGCATTTTGTGAGTTATTTACGCAGAAGACAAATATTCTGATTGAGCCTGTTTACACAGGTAAATTATTTTATGCAATATTTGATATGATTGCTAAGGCTCAATTTTATCCTGAAACAAAAATTCTTGCCATTCACACCGGTGGTTGCCAGTATCTGATTGACAAATAAAAAAGGCAATCCAAAGACTGCCTTTTTTAAGAATATTTGAATCAGAAAAATTAATCCAACGTTATTTTTTTTGTTATCACGTCAGAGTTGTAAGTTATTTTTACTAGAACAACACCTTTATTGAGTGATAGTGATGCTTTTTCAATTCGCTGATTAAAGGCATTCGGATTTTTCTCAGATGTTAAAAGACTGCCTTTGATATCATAAACTTCAATAGAGCGCATGGGTTCTTTACTTGTAGAAACAACAGTAAAATAACTTTTTGATGGACTGTTATAAATAGTCACTTCTGAACTGTTTGTAGAAACTTCTTTTACTGAAGTTGGCAGGTTACGACAGAAAACGATTCTGGGATTTACGTAGTTCATAATAGTGTCAATATAAGCCAAAGCATAAGCCTTGCTCATAGTAGGATTGGTTAACAAAGAATTACCATAACAGGTATCACCACGTGTTGGAAGATAACCCATAGCAACGGCCAGATTTTGTGTTGCTGTTAAGTTGTACCATTCCCACGGTCCGGCATGTCCAAGTTGTGGATTCACCGGGTTAATACCTTGCTGAAGGGGGAATAATCCCTCATTGCCATTATTAATACTGTTGGCACGTAACGTATAAGGGTCTGTAAATCCTGCATTGGCAAAACAAGCATTATTGCCTAATTGATTTGCATGTTTAATAATTTCTCCTGACCCAATTACATCAACAACAGCTTGTGGTGGAGTAGTGGGTACATAAACAATTCCAACGCCATAAGGTGCAAAAGGATCATCAACGCAATGTATTCCGATCATGGGTGCATCACCGGCAGCAATCCATGAACTGTCGCCCATAGCACCACCTAAATTCACTACAAACTGAACTGCATTAGAGTATCCGGGATTGTTTTCGTTGTTATATGGAGCTACACCGCCTATACCATCAAAATCACCCAAAGCGGCTTGATTTACGTAAGGCTGACCTGCAAAAATTCCATAGGTTGGTGCATCTGTACTGCTTATAAACTTGGGTAATGTAATTTCAGACGGACTGTTTAGTACTGCATAATTCAATGCAATATATCCTCCTGTACCCTGACCAACAAGGTAAAAATTATTGACATCAATTTTATAAACATTATTATTTATTGCAGCGTCTTTTCTGAAATAACGAACACAAGCTTTTGCATCTTGTATTGAACGATAAACGGCATTCAGCAAGGTTCCTCTGCGAATATCAAGTCCGTTGGTCGGGTTTGTGTTGGTTGGATCCCATCCTAAACGGTAATCCATATTTGCAACAACATAACCTCTGCGAGCAAACTGCTTGCAAATTTCAACCGCTGCACTGTCATTTCTTGATCCTGTTGCATTACCATTCACAATAATCGGAATATAGCTGCCTGTATGTAAATAAATAATCAAGGGTCTTTCAGTCATTGGATCTGCAGCACCGGACGGCTCATAAATATCCATTTTTAAATCTTTTAAAACAGGTGTCCCTGTTAAGACTTCGTAGTTTTGGCTATAAATTACACTGGGCGTGACATTAACCGAAGGAAAAACTTCAGTTAAAAATCTCTGTCCTTGTACAGTATAGGCAAACATGCTGAACATGCCCAATACTGCTAATTTTCGTAAATTTCTTCTCATCTTATTATGGTTTTATGGATGTAAAAATAAAAACAAACTTTAAATAAAAAAGTATTTGCTTAAAACTTAATCCAGCAGGTCAATAAACTCAGATAAAATCATTGCTGTTGCGCCCCAAATAACCAGATTGTTTATTCTGAAAGCAGGAGCTTTAATTATTCCTCTTGTTGTCTGATGTTGCACTCCCTGGATAATCGCTTTGTTTTCTATTAAATTGTGCAACGGGATTTCAAAAATTTCTTTCACTTCATTTTGATTCGCTATAAAAGCTGATGTATGAACCTGAGTGGCGATAAAAGGATACACCATGTAATTACTAGGTGGAATATAAATTCTTGTAAGCTGACCTATAATATTAATTTTATCACTTGCTATTCCTATTTCTTCTTCCAACTCACGGGTTGCAGCACCTGCCAAACTTTCATCAGTCTCCGCTTTTCCACCCGGAAAAGCAATTTGCCCGGAATGCACTTTTCCGTCTTCCGCACGTTGAATCATTACAAGATGGGGCAGATTATTTTTATTATTGATAAGTAGCACAACACTTCCGGTGCGGTAATCTCCGTCAGGCTCATATACAGGGCGGTTCACAGATGCTAATTTTAAATGAGAGTTTCTGCCGGGTAAATCTTTTATTCTTCCGGAAATAGTAATCTCAAAGTCTGTTATGTTATCTAGTAATGACAACGTTTTCTACTTTTTTGCGTTCACCAATCTGCTGACGCCACATGGCATAATAAAGACCTTTCTCTTCAAGAAGTGTTTCATGTCTTCCTTCTTCAATCTTCTGGCCTTTTTCCAAAACAAAAATATGGTCAGCATGCATAATGGTCGAAAGTCTGTGAGCAATCAGTATGGTAATAAGATTTTTATTTTTGTTGATAGACTTTATCGTTTCAGTAATCTCTTCTTCGGTAATTGAATCAAGTGCAGAAGTGGCCTCATCCAACACCAGCAAATTAGGATTGCGCAACAAGGCTCTTGCTATTGAAAGTCTTTGTTTTTCACCACCGGATACTTTCACGCCACCTTCGCCAATAACAGTATTTAGTCCATTTTCTGCTCTTGCCAAAAGTGTGTGGCACGATGCCATATTCAATGCATTCAAAATTTGCTCATCAACGGCTTGCGGATTTACGAATAAAAGATTTTCTCTTATTGTACCTGCAAACAATTGTGTATCCTGAGTCACAAAACCAATCTGCTCTCGAAGTTCATTCAAATTAATATTGCTTGCGTCAATACCATTGTAAAGAATCTTTCCTTCTGCAGGATGATACAAACCCACAAGTAATTTAACCAAGGTACTTTTGCCGCTGCCCGAAGGTCCAACAAAGGCAATAGTCTCGCCTCGTTTGGCTTTAAAGCTGATGTTTTTTAAAGCATGGCCGTGAGCTGTTATATGTTTAAACGAAACATTATTAAACTCAAAAGTTTCAATGGCATTTAACTGATGTGGTGATTGTGGTTTATATTCCAGCGGCATCTCCATTATTTCATTAAAATTATTCAGCGAGGCTTGTGCTTCGCGATAAATGGCAATAACATTACCCAACTCCTGCAATGGCCCAAAAATAAAAAAAGAATAAAACATCAAAGTCATCATCTTGCCGGGCGAAATATCATCTTTAAAAATCAAATAGTACAGTAAGAAAACAAAAAGTGTCCTCAGAAAATTCACAGTAGTACCCTGGATAAAACTAAGACTGCGTATATACTTCACTTTTTTTAATTCCAGATTCAGAATTTTATCCGTCACCGTATTCAGCCGGTTAATTTCCTGATTTGCCAGGCCCAGACTTTTTACCAACTCAATATTCCTTAGCGATTCTGTTGTTGCACCGGCCAATGCTGTTGTCTCACCCAATATTTTCTTAGAAATAACTTTAATTTTTTTGCTCAACATATTACTTACTACAGCCAAAACAGGGACAGTAAGCAGAAAAACAGGTGCAATGCTCCAATGTACATTTATGGCATAGGCCATTACAAAAATTATTCCCACCACACTTTGGAAAAGAATACTGATAAAAGCATTGATAAACTTCTCGCTGTCGGCTCGCACCTTTTGCAGTTTGCCTAATGTTTCACCGCTGCGCTGATCTTCAAAAACCTGATACGGCAATTCCAATGAATGTTTTATGCCATCGCTATACATTTCTGCACCTGTGCGTTGTACAATTACATTAACAAAGTAATCCTGAAAATTTTTTGCAATACGCGATACCAATGCCACACCCATCGAAGCCATTAAAAACCAGATAATGTCTTTAAAGAATTTTGGGAAATCATCATTGTAATTTGAAACATGCATAGCAAAACGATCCAGCATCTTACCTGCAATCAACGGATCCAACAAAGAAAAACATTGATTAACTGCCGCCAGAAGTAAGGCTAATAAAACCAATTTCCAGTGACGCTTTAAATAACCGACTAATATTTTCAAACTTTTTGATTTGTTAGGAGTTTCAAAAATAGGAGTTTATTGAGTAACATAATAAACTGAAATCAAATTTGTATAATAATAGGAGTGAGGTAGAGAAGGTATTTATGAAATATGTATTTTGGAGCATAGGCTTCGGTATCTTCATCAGTGGTTAGGTACTGCTATCGCACCTGTACATGGCACGGTTTTAGGTCAAAAATCATGTATGTTCCATCATGGCTACTTTATTTTCGATGTTTAAAGACTCCGATATTTTTTTATAGGAGGTTTTGTAACTTTCGCAGTTTGTATTTTTTGTATTTATTAAGGTTGCTGTTTGATGTATTGTAGTTGTTTGTTGCTACTTGGAATATATTAAGCACACAAAATTATACCTATATTTGAACATGTTTTTGAAATTAAATTTTCACAACTTGTTTCGATTACTCAGGAGACTGCCATTAGCGCCAAATTTAGGACGACAGCACCGTTATACAGAACAACGAACTTGACAACAGACAAAAAACAATCTAATTCGAGAGACTATGTTGATATATCAAATAGAAAAAAACTTAAGCATTGATGAATTTATCGAAGTATTAGTAAACTCCACATTGGGCGAAAGAAGACCAGTTAACGAACCAGACAGAATTGCAAAAATGTTGGAACATGCAAACTTAATAATTACTGCCCGTCTTGGTGGAAAATTAGTTGGTGTAGCAAGGTCATTGACAGACTTTTTATATTGCACTTATTTGTCAGACTTAGCCGTTGACAACAAATTTCAAAAACAAGGAATTGGAAAAGAACTTATACGACTTACAAAATTGGAAACACCGAAAGCGAAACTTATTTTACTTGCTGCTCCTAAAGCAGTAAATTATTATCCAAAAATCGGTATGACACGACACGAAAATTGCTACTTTTTAGATGACATAAATAAACTGAAGTAAATTGTCAGCCGCATAACATTATGCCGAGTAGAAAAATGCCATGATTGGTGTAGAATTCCAGAGCCTTTTGCTATTTGGTGAACTGAGGTAAGTACAGCATAAATTCAGCGACATCGGCATTTTTTGGATAGTTGGTTTTTATCTCTGTATGCTTAATGTTTTTTAAGGTTGCTGTTTGATGTATTGCAGTTGTTTGTTGTTCATTGGAATAATGTAGGCACATAACATTATCCCTATATTTGAAAATATTTATAAAATTATTATTTTCACAACTTGTCCCAATTCACATGGAAACTGACGTTGAACCTAACAATTAGACGATGGAGATATATCATTTTGTAAAATATTACCAAGGACTTTCCTTAGACAGATTGCTTGATAAAAACATCTCAAACGCAACAATTTGTTTTGACTTGGAGGATAGCATTCAAGATGTCTTAGATGTTGATAGAAGTCACGAACTCAAAGTAACCTACAGAAAATTATTACTAAGTATTCTAACTTCCTATACAACTGATATTACATCACTAAAAATTGGAGTTCGAATTAATTCTGATAGCGATAATGAGCAGGCATTAGATTTAAAAATATTAAATAATTTGCAGTGTATTCATACAATCTTACTCCCGAAAACGAATAGTGCGGAGCAAATTATTGATTTAATGGATAAACTTAAAAAAAATAATATTTCCTATAAAGAAATAATTCCGATTATCGAAACGAAAGCAGGCATAGAGAATTTAGAAAATATTGCAAAGGTTAAGTCACCAAAAATAAAGAGAATTGCATTTGGTCATTGTGATTACAATTTAGATGTGAATCATTTTCCTTTTTTTCATCAAAACTCAAGAGAATATTGGTCTTGGATTGAAAATATTGTTTCAACAATTCAACCACACGGTTTAAAATTTGTGAATTCGCCATTTTTAGAACTTAACAACGATTTGGATTTTGAAAAAATGCTTTCAAATCTATTTTCAATTTGTGGGACTGATTGTGGGCAAATCGTTCTGACTTTTAATCAAGCAATGTTGTGTCAAAGGAATAATAGACAAGCAATTCCCTATTTCAACAAATTTTCGAATAGATTAAATATGAAAGCGGAATACTCTCTTGCTAATAAAATTATTGAATTATTTGAAAAAGGGAATAAAGACCGTGGATTTTTAATAACAGAAGGAGAAAAAATATTTTTATCTCCACAAGAATACTTGTCCGCGAAAAATTTAATAAGTAAAAGACACAATCCTGAATTTAATTTCACATTTGTTGGTGGGTGCTTTCCCGTTCAAGGGAGTATAATATTTGAGGACTTGTTTCATCAAATAATGAAAAATAAGTTCGAGAGTCAATATAAAGTTAATTTTAATGTAAATATTATCCGTTATGAAAGATTCAAAACATGCCTTGCTAAAATAACTAAATACTTGGATAATAATCCAATTGACGTGCTTGTATTTTGTATACGGCCAGAACCAATCCTGCGCTTAACTAAATTCTCATATAAATTTATTGACAATTTGGGGCAAGTAAGAAGAACATTTAATCTGCCTTATTCAAAACAATTGAATCCGGAAGAGTACGATTTACTTTATACACATTGCAATTTGCTTCCAACAAACAGACCACAGATTGCAAAAAGAAAAATATGGACTAATATTAATTATTTCTTCGGCTTAATAGTTGGCAACAATCGAATTGCTTTAAAGAAATATTTAGAGTTAATTAACCAACTCACACTTTATTGCAATACAAATAATATTCCGTTACTGATTATGGGGCCAGCTATCCGGACAAATACTTCACTGGAAAAGATCATTTCAAAAAGACTTGAAACGTTTATGAAAAAAAACATTAAAGTTTCTGAGGATAAATTTATTGTCGGTTCAGATTTGATAAAGGATGGAAAGAAATTATTTCAAGATAATGGAATTCACGCTAACAAATATTATCACAAATTAATAGCTGACAGAATAGTATGTAAACTAGCAGATAAAATAGAAAAAATAGCTGCGTCAAAACAAGATAACAAATAGAAAAAAGCTCAATTACAAAAAAGTGCCGATGCCAGCTATTTTAGAAGTGACCTGAAATTTAATCGTCCTTATCAAGAGAAAAAATATCTTCCACTTGTTTATTAAAGACTTTGGCAAGCTTTAATGCTAAAACTGTTGAAGGGACATATTTATTTAATTCCATAGCATTAATAGTTTGACGGCTTACAGAAATTTTTCTTGCAAGTTCCTCTTGAGTAATATTTAAAATTGCCCGTTCAACTTTTATTTTATTCTGCATTTGACAAATTTTTTGAATTTTTAAATAAAATATAGTTAAACCTAACAATGAAAATTATCAGGACAGTAAACATATTATATATCATTACATTGAAAAATTCTATTTCATAAACAAATACAAAAGCTATAATTAATAATACATAATTAACAAGGACAGCCCAAAGAAGTGATGTAAAACGAATTTTTGAAATAAATTCATCCTCATTTTTTTCCTTTGAAAAACTAACATGTAACCCACCAATAATAAGTAATACACCAATAATGGTATTTGTAAAATTTACATTAAGAACAGCGAAATATTTTTCATCTGTCCTGAAATGAAAAACTGTAACCATTTTACCATTTAACCAATCTGGTCTGTAATCAGAAAATGTTAAAAATATTCCTATTAAAATTGATGGTATTAGAATAAACCATCCGATTTTTTAAATTTGTTTGGTAATAATATTGACTTTGACATATAATTAATTTTGTACAAAAGCCTATAATGTTATACAAAAAGACAAATATATTTTATGTTTAGTAAAGAATACACGACAAAATAGTAGGTAATATTCTGTTTGTAGCAAGCGGAACTGAGCGACTTATAATAGATATTTGTACATGGCTCAACATTCGTTATTCAATTTAGCCTAACTACAAAAAGCCCAAACCTTCGTTAAAAAGACAATCATTGTACTACCAAAAAAAATAAAATGAAATTGATAAGCAACATGGATAAATTAGGAACGGCTGGGGTATTCCTGACTGCTATTTTCTCACCTTGCTGTTTTCCGCTTTTTGCATTTGTTGCGTCAGCACTCGGATTGGGTAGTTTTGAACTTTTTGGTGGTTGGACAATGTGGGTTTTTCAAGCAATGGTCATTTTTTCAGTTGGTGGTCTTTACATTTCTTATAGAAAGCATCGTTGTTTATATCCCTTGCTCATATCTATTCCAAGCGGACTTATAATTTTTTATGCCTATCACTTTAGCCAAAGCGACTATTGGATGTTTTTTCTTTACGCAGGTATGTTTGGACTTTTAGTGGCAACAATATGGAATTACAATCGAAATAAAATGCACGGAAATTGTGACAACTGCGCTACATCTAAAGGCAAGAAAATAGAAACTCAATCAACGCTGATTTGTCCAAACTGCAGACACAAAAAAACAGAAATTATGCCAACTGACGCTTGTGTATATTTTTACGAGTGTGAAAACTGTAGGACAAGATTAAAACCATTGGAAGGTGATTGTTGCGTTTACTGTAGTTACGGGACTATGAAATGTCCGCCAATACAAGCCGGAGAAAATTGCTGTTAAAAAATAGGGACAATTTGCAAGATCGGTTTTATTTAATGGAAGCATGTATGCTTCGTAAAACTGTTTGGTGTTATGGCAAACGCACTATGTAGAATCGTTTAGAATGCGATTTTATTTTTCTTTATTCTTATAGAAGATATGCTTTACTACTTTTTGTTGGTTACGGAAGACAATTCTATGTACTTCAAAAACAAAAACCGCCATCATGCTAAGCACAACAGCGGTTTATATTTTACAATGAGCTCTTAATCAGAAAATCAATTACACATTGTCAGTTTACTTTATCATCTAATGAAACATCATTTTAGTAGCGATAGTAATCAGGCTTATAAGGTCCTGCAACAGCAACACCAATATAGTCTGCCTGACTTTGTGTTAACGTTTCCAACTCAACACCAATTTTACTTAAGTGCAAACGTGCAACTTTCTCATCAAGATGTTTTGGAAGTGTGTAAACCTTGTTTTCATATTTATCGGTATGGTTCCACAACTCAAGCTGAGCCAGTGTTTGATTGGTGAATGAATTACTCATCACAAAAGATGGGTGACCTGTTGCACAGCCAAGATTAACCAAACGGCCTTCTGCAAGTACAATAATGTCTTTGCCGTCAAGGGTATATTTGTCAACTTGCGGTTTGATAGTGTCTTTTGTATGACCGTAGTTCTTATTCAGCCATGCCATATCAATCTCGTTATCGAAGTGACCGATGTTACAAACAACAGCATTATGTTTCATTGCTTTAAAATGCTTGTCAACAATAATGTTATGATTTCCTGTTGCAGTAACAATAATGTCTGCTTCCGGAATGGCATTATCCATTGTTTTCACTTCATAGCCTTCCATAGCTGCTTGTAGTGCACATATTGGATCAATTTCTGTAACAATAACACGAACACCGGCACTGCTTAATGATTCTGCAGATCCTTTTCCAACATCACCATAACCGGCAACTACTGCAACTTTTCCTGCAAGCATCAGGTCTGTTGCTCTGCGAATAGCATCCTGCAACGATTCACGACAGCCGTACTTATTATCGAACTTCGATTTGGTTACAGAGTCGTTAATGTTAATGGCAGGAATTGGTAAAGTGCCTTTTTGCATACGCTCATACAAGCGGTGAACACCTGTAGTCGTTTCTTCGCTAAGACCTTTAATACCTTTAATTAACTCCGGAAATTTATCAAATACCATATTGGTAAGATCGCCACCATCATCTAAAATCATGTTTAATGGTTTGCCGCCTTCAAAAGCAAACAGCGTTTGTTCTATACACCAGTCGAACTCTTCATTGTTCATACCTTTCCAGGCATAAACAGGAATTCCTGCTGCTGCAATTGCTGCTGCTGCATGATCTTGTGTAGAAAAAATATTACATGAACTCCAGGTAACTTCTGCACCTAACTCTTTTAAAGTTTCAATTAATACAGCCGTTTGAATGGTCATGTGAAGACATCCTGCAATTCTGGCACCTTTAAGTGGTTTTTGTTTGCCGAATTCTGCACGCAACGACATTAATCCCGGCATCTCTGCCTCAGCTAGTTTAATTTCTTTACGACCCCACTCAGCCTGTGAAATGTCTTTTACTTTGTACTTCAGTTTTGAATCTGTTACTGTTGACATATTTTTGATTTAATTTGTATGATTTTCAAAATTTTGCGCAAATTTACACATTTACTGCCTACTAACAAAGGATTATTTTATGCCTCTAATAAAGTCAATTAAGTCTGACAATAGTTTTACAGGAATATGGCATTTAACAGAAAGCACAAATATGCTTTCACAAATGCTGCGTTTCTATGGAAAATATAATTTACCCGGACACTATACCCATCAAAGACGTATTGCAGAATGGTATGCCGTGAGATTGATTTTGCATGAGATATTACCTGAAAAGCACTTCGATATTTTTTATAATGAATATGGAAAACCTTTTCTGGCATCACCGGAAGGTTTCATTTCTATTTCACATACACATGGTTTTGTGGGCGTACTGTTTCACCGTTACAACAATTGCGGTTTTGATATGGAACTATTGGACAGGTCTGTTGTATCTATTTCGCATAAGTTTGTCCGCAGCGATGAAACATCTTTTTTACTTGACAATCCTCAGCAAAAAACACTGATGCTTTGGAGTGCAAAAGAAGTTATTTATAAAATCTATGGTAAAAAATCGCTCGATTTTAAAGACAACCTTCGTATTTTGCCATTTGAATATCAGCAACAAGGAGAAATTAAAGGTCAGTTAATTTTAAATAATGATATTTGCAGCTATGATATTCAATATTCGTTTCAGGATCACCTGCTAACTACTATTGCAATCGAAAAATAAATATGAAGCAACAATTACTTCAGCAATTTCATAACCGAAAAAAGCAGCTTGCTGTTTTAATTGACCCTGATAAGGTTAATGAAGAGCATTTGAAAAAACTTTGCGAATATGCATCAGCGTATCAAGTTGACTATTTTTTTGTTGGTGGAAGTATTTTAACTCATGGAAGCATTTCTGAAACTATTGCATGGTTGAAAAAATTTACTTCCTTGCCAGTAATTCTTTTTCCTGGTAATGCCTCACAAGTTGATCCGCAGGCTGACGCTATTTTATATCTTTCGCTAATATCAGGTCGCAATGCAGATTTGCTAATCGGCCAACATGTGCTTAGTGCTATATCTGTAAAACTATCAGGAATTGAAGTAATACCTACAGGATACATTCTAATTGACAGTGGCAATGTAACCACGGTTCAGTATGTGAGTAATACTAAACCTATTCCTCATGACCATAGTGAATTGGCAGTTTCAACAGCAGTTGCCGGACAACTTTTAGGTATGCAGGTAATTTATCTTGAAGCTGGAAGTGGAGCAAGAAGAACCGTTTCCGGTCAGATGATTGAAATGGTTAAAAAAAATACAAACCTGCCATTGATAGTGGGTGGTGGAATTCGTACTGCTGAAAAAGCAATTGAAATTTATAATTCAGGAGCAGACATTATTGTGGTAGGAAATGCTATTGAATCTAATCCGGAACTCATGTTTGAAATTGCAAAAGCTAAATCTAACTTAAACCAAACCTTAAACGCTTTGTAGCCTGTGGACTTACAAACTATTATGTTTTTAAATATTCCTTTGATAGAATGGATTGGCTTTTTGTTTGGAGTAGTTGGAATTTATTTTGGGATACAAGAAAAGATTGCATATTTTCCTATTAGTTTGGTAAATGTAATTGTATCACTTTATATTTTTTATCATCAGAATTTATATAGTGATGTTATACAACAGGGTGTTTATATAATCTTGCTTTCCTATGGTTGGTTACGTTGGTTTAGAGGTAATCAAAATACTGAAATGCCTGTTACCAACGCTTCAAAAAAACTCATTTTCATTTTACTTGGTGGAATCATTTTATTGACAATTGGCATGGGTGGATGGTTCAGTCATTATACTAATGCTCATTTGCCTTACTGGGATGCATTGGCAACAAGCGTATGTTTTGCAGCACAGTATTTAATGGCGGAAAAGAAAATTGAGAATTGGTTGGTATGGATTGATGCCAATATTTTATATATAGGAATTTATCTTTATAAAGGTCTGCCATTGTATGCAATTTTGTTTTCCATTTATTTAGTTATGGCTATTATAGGCTATTTTAAATGGCAGAACCATCTCATCAGACATGAGGAAAATTCATAAAATTGCCATTGTAGGACCTGAATCAACAGGAAAGAGTTTGTTAAGTGAACAGTTAGCCAAACATTATAACACCACCTGGGTAACTGAAGTTGCACGTAGCTATTTACAGAATTTAAGCAGGCCATATAATTTTGATGATTTATCTGTTATCGCTAAATTGCAGTTAGCGGAAGAAGAGAGATTGTCAAAAACTGCAAATAACTTTTTGTTTTGCGACACTAACTTAATTGTGATAAAAGTTTGGAGCGACTTTAAATATGGCCGTACTGAAAAATGGATTACTGATGCAATACAGAAGAGTGATTATTCATTGCACTTGTTGACAGAAATTGATCTTCCCTGGGAAGACGATCCTTTAAGAGAGCATCCGCAATTCAGAAGGCAACTGTTTGAATTGTATGTACAAGAATTGAATAACTTTGAATTAGGGTATCAAACTGTAAGTGGAATAGGAGAGTGCCGATTAAAAAATGCATTAAACCATATAGAAAAACTTAAACCACATTTAAAATGATGTATGGTTTCCGGAATTAGATAAATTCGCATCTGAATAAATTTCTTTCTTAAAAAATAAAAATGATGAAAAAACAATTTACACTTTTATTGGCATTATATATTTTGCCCGTTGTGGCATTGTCGCAGTCACCAGCGTTGGTTGGTTATTGGCATAACTGGAATACCCCATCAGCACCATACATTATGCTCGATAGTGTTGATTCACGTTATAATGTTATTGACGTTGCTTTTGCAGTACCTCAGTTGGGTACAGACTATCAGATGGAGTTTATCCCTGAACAAGTTACTCCGGCAGTTTTTGCTACACAGGTTCAGAATTTACAGAATCAGGGTCGCAAGGTAATTATCAGCATGGGAGGTGCTAATGCACCGGTTTCATTAGATAATACTATGGAACGCGATTCTTTTGTCTCGAGTATGACAAGTATAATTGACTTCTATGGTTTTGATGGTTTGGATATTGATTTTGAAGGCAGTTCTATCGCTGTAAGTGGCGGAACAATAGCAAACCCAATTGACGCAAAAATTATTAACCTTATAGATGCAGTAAAACAAATCATGAGCAACTATTATGCTTCGCACGGAAAAAGAATGATACTTACCATGGCTCCAGAGACTGCATTTGTACAAGGGGGTATGTCGGCTTTTGGCAGTATCTGGGGTGCCTATTTGCCGGTAATAGATGCATTGCGCGATTCGTTGGAAATATTGCACGTTCAGCTCTATAACAGCGGATCTATGTTTGGTATTGATGGTAACATCTATACACAAGGCACTGCCGATTTTATTGTTGCCATGACAGAAGCCGTCATTCAAGGGTTTAATACTTCAGGAGGAATGTTTGCCGGCTTAGCTGCTCATAAGGTAGCTGTTGGCTTGCCGGCTTGCACAAGTGCTGCAGGAGGTGGTTATACTGATACAGCCACCGTGAAATCGGCACTTGATTATTTGCTTGGTAAAGGACCAAAGCCGGGTACCTATACCTTGGTTCAGTCAGGGGGCTATCCAACATTACGTGGTATGATGACCTGGTCTATCAATTGGGATGCTGTCAACAATTGCTCAACTTCCTCTTATCAATATGCCGAAAACTTTCAGAAAATATTCGGTACAAATACTTCATTGGCAGATTTGAACCAACAGAATATAGCAGTCTTCCCAAATCCCGCCTCTGATAAAATTTATATCACTACTAATTCAGTAGGAAACGAGCCTTGTTATATTAACGATTTACTTGGCAACAAAATCAAGTCTGTAAACTGTACTTCAAACAAGCAGGAGGTAGATATTTCAAACTTGTCAAATGGAATGTATTATGTTAAATTGAAAAATCAGATTGTTAAATTTGTGAAGTACTGATTTTCATTTTTTAGCACTTTATCAGACTTATTAATTCTTGAGCTTAACAAATTTTTGTCTTTTGTAATCACCCAAATTATTGACTTCAATAAAATAAATTCCTGCTTTCATTGAATCAGGAAGTTTAACAGATAAGTATTCCGCCTGAGAATGCAGCACCTTTCCTTGGTCAACCATTTTGCCGCTAATATCAAGAATAGAATAGGTTGTTACAGTTTGGCTTTCAGGAAAAATTATATTGATAAAATCTGTTGCCGGATTAGGATAAACAGAAAAATCTGCTTGTTGAATTTCATTTATTCCTGTAATAGACGGTGTAATTAGTTGTTGCGTTTTATAGATAAAATCTCCTAATGTATCTCCCTGATTGTTTGCTGCATTTCCTGCTGAATAGAAAATTATATTTCCAATGTTGGTTGCAGGAGCTGTCCAGTTGAAAGAGAAGGTATGTGAATCATTGCTCAGTCCGCCATTTTTCTTATGGACAACATTGGTCCTGTTCGAACCATTTATAAAACCAGTTTTTAGAAAAGTACTTGCAGCGTTAGTAATCTGAAATGTGCCACCGTTTGTATTGTTGCTTGTTCTGAGTGCTTCAAATCCAAATCCAAACAGCGGAGCACCTGTTTGCGAAACAGTGACATCAATTTGATAAACCTGTCCGGGAACATATTGCCAGTTGGGCATGTTAGGTGATGCAATTGTTATAGAACCGGTTCCGCTATTTACATTATTGCCTGTATGGCATGATGTACAATCAAATTCACCGGGCGACCCGGTAGCAACTGCTTGTCCTTGTTCATTTAAAATGTCTGCAACTACAAGACCTGCAATTGCAAAGAAAATTAGTGTAAAGAGTTTCTTCATAACCTTTGTTTTTATTTTGACAGGTCAAATATGCTAACTAATAATAAAAGCATAAAAAACAATGATACAAAAAGGAATTATATCCTTCCGAAAAGGGGATAAACTTATCTGTACAGTCTAAAAACTAAGGCAGCAAATTACTTGCTGACATGAAAATGAAAATGCTGGCGGTTGCTTTTTGAACGCACCTTAATACAGAAAAAGAAAACGATGGCTGTAATGTTGAGTAATGTAAATAGTAATAACATGCCTCTAAATTAGTATCAACCACTAAATGATTATAGGATATTTGGTAAATGGGAAGTTTTTTTAGGCAAAAACCAAGGTTCAATAAGTTAAAAAAAAACTCCCCCGGAAAATTCAATCCGAGGGAGAAAAAAATTAAAAAAATTACGCTACTACTGCAACTCTTGGGGCAGCATCCATAATTTCTTTGTTAGCTTGTGCAGCATACTGTTCAAAGTTCTTTACAAACTTAGAAGCCAGATCGGCAATTTTATTGTCATAGGCACTTTTATCTGCCCATGTAGCTTTTGGATTCAGAATTTCTGAAGGTACATTCGGACATGAAACAGGATACTGCAATCCAAAAACAGGCAGTGTCTCGAAGTTTACATTATCCAACTCTCCATTGAGTGCTGCAGTAATCATTGCACGAGTATATGAAAGTTTCATTCGTGCACCTACGCCATAAGAGCCACCGCTCCAGCCTGTATTTACCAGCCAAACACGGATGTCTTTATTCTCTTGCAGTTTTTTGCCCAACAACTCGGCATAGCGTGTAGGATGCAAGGGTAAAAATGCTTTTCCAAAACAAGCAGAGAATGTTGTTGTAGGTTCAGTAATGCCTACTTCTGTTCCTGCCACTTTTGCCGTATATCCACTGATGAAATGATACATAGCCTGACCGGTAGTGAGGCGTGAAATAGGAGGTAACACCCCAAAAGCATCACAAGTTAAGAAGAAGATGTTTTTAGGTGTCCCTGCCACTGAAGGTTCAACAGCATTATCAATAAAGTGAATAGGGTAGGCTACTCTTGTATTTTCTGTCTTGGATATATTATCAAAATCAACACGTGTTGTGCCTTCATAAAACTCAGTGTTTTCCAACAATGCACCAAAGCGGATGGCCTGATAAATCTGTGGCTCTTTTTCTTTGCTCAGGTTTACACATTTAGCATAACATCCACCCTCAAAATTAAAAACTGTATTGTCGCTCCAGCCATGTTCATCATCACCAATTAAACCTCTGTTGGGGTCGGCACTAAGTGTAGTTTTACCTGTGCCCGACAAACCAAAGAAAATAGCTGTGTCATTATTTTTCCCAATGTTGGCAGAGCAATGCATGCTGAGCACGTTTTTATGATGCGGCAAAATATAATTCAGAACAGAGAAAATACCTTTCTTAATTTCGCCTGTATAGCCAGTACCTCCAATAAGGATAATCTTCTTAGTGAAGTTAACAATGGCAAAATTATGCTGACGTGTGCCGTCAATTTTCGGGTCGGCATAGAAGCCAGATGCAGCAAGAATTACCCAGTCTTTTTCTACAGAAGTTATTTCATCGGCTGTTGGACGCAGAAAAAGGTTGTTGGCAAAAATACTTTGATATGGTGATTCCGTAATGACACGTATATTGAGTCTGTATCGAGGGTCGGCACAGGCATAACAATCGCGCACATACACTTCTTTGCCCGAAAAATAAGCCGTAACTCTGTTATAAAGAGCATCAAACTTATCGCTATCAAATTTTATGTTGATATCTCCCCACCAAACAGAATTTTCAGTCTCCTTATCCGCTACAATAAATTTATCCTTTGGCGAGCGACCTGTAAATTCGCCCGTATCAACTGCCAATGCACCAAAGTCTGTTAATTCACCTTCACCTCTGATGACAACTTCTTCAACCAGTTCTGCAACGGTAAGATTCCAATAGGCTGCTGACACGTTTTTTAGACCAAGTTCAGCAACAGAAAAATTCGGGTTTTTTAATCCGTATTCATTCATGATATTTCATCGTTTTTATGAGCCGCAAAGTAACAAAAAAATATGAAATTCTACATTACCTTTTACTGCTTTTCTATACATAACTTATCAACCTGACGGCTTAAATAAAATTAGCTTTTGTAAAGGGTTTGATTCACAGAACGTTTTACTTTTGTAGTTAAGATGTTAAAAGAGATTGCATGTTTAAGAAAATATTGATAGCCAACAGAGGAGAGATTGCACTCAGGGTGATGCGCACAGCAAAAGATATGGGAATTAAAACGGTAGCCGTTTATAGCGATGCTGATCGTTTGGCGCCACATGTCCTTTTTGCCGATGACGCTGTACACATAGGAGCCTCACCATCAGCACAATCCTATCTGCTGGTTGAAAAAATAATTCAAGCGGCCAAACAAACCGGTGCCGAAGCTGTTCATCCCGGCTATGGATTTTTGTCTGAGAATGCCGATGCAGCACAAGCCATTATAGATTCAGGATTAATCTTCATTGGGCCTTCACCACAATCCATGCGGACCATGGGAAGCAAATTAGGTGCTAAAGAGGCTGCCAAAAAGTTTAACGTGCCATTAGTACCCGGAACTGATTATGCCATTAGCGATATTGATGAAGCCCGACAAATAGCTATTGAAATTGGTTTTCCTGTATTGATAAAAGCCAGTGCCGGTGGCGGTGGCAAGGGCATGCGTATTGTTGAGCATGAAAAAGACTTTAAAGATTCCGTTAAGTCGGCAATGAGCGAGGCGTTGTCGGCCTTTGGTGATGGCAGTGTGTTTATTGAAAAGTACGTTGCTTCGCCACGTCATATCGAGATACAGGTTATGGGTGATAACCATGGAAATGTGGTTCATCTTTTTGAAAGAGAATGTTCCGTTCAGAGAAGGCATCAAAAAGTGATTGAAGAAGCCCCTTCAGGAATACTTACAGACAAAACAAGAGAAGCCATGGGCCAATGTGCCGTGATGGTTGCCAGAGCTTGCAATTATTCAGGTGCCGGTACAGTAGAATTTTTATTGGACGAAAAACACAATTTCTACTTTCTTGAAATGAACACCCGTTTGCAGGTAGAGCATCCGGTAACAGAAATGATAACAGGCATAGATTTAGTAAAAGAACAACTAAATGTTGCTGCTGGTAATAAATTAAGTTTTACTCAAGAAGATTTAAAAATTAACGGTCATGCTGTTGAGGTGAGAGTTTATGCCGAAGACCCTGCAAACAATTTCCTTCCCAGTGTAGGTAAACTCTCTACATACATTCCACCAAGGGGTGTAGGCGTGAGGGTTGATGACGGTTATGAACAAGGCATGGAAATTCCAATTTATTACGACCCGATGATTGCCAAGTTGGTTACCTATGGGCGTGACAGGAATGAGGCAATTGCAAGAATGATTAGAGCCATTGATGAATATAAAATTACAGGGTGCGAAACAACCTTGCCTTTTTGCCGCTTTGTGATGGAGCATAAAGCTTTTGTTACCGCAAAATTTGATACTCATTTTGTTAAAAAATATTTTACAACGGATGTATTAGAAAAATCAATTGCTGACGAAGTAGAAATAGCTTCTTTGGCAGCACAACTCTGGCATGAACAAAAGAAGCCTGCTGCTATGCAGCAACAACAAGAAAAGTCTATATCGCACTGGCGCAACAACAGATCCTGAACCAACGTTTGGTTAAACAAATGATTAAGAAAATTTTGAATTGCGAAATCGGCAATGCATTTGCTAAAACATCAGTCATGAAGTTTTCAGTAGCGCTATGCTTCTTGTTGACAGTTTTTATCCAATTCAGCAATGCACAAACACCTGTTGGTTCATCAACAGCTGTTTATGATGGCGATACTATAGCTTATTACACTTTAAATGCTGTGGATATTTACGGTTTTATTCCTGCCAATGCATCTGATGATGTACGTAAATACATGAAGTTACGCAGAGATGTTTTGAAGGCCTATCCTTATGCAAAAATTGCTTCGGCAGAATTAAGATTTATAGAAGAGTCTGTTTCAAAAATGACTTCAGAAAAAGAGAAGAAAAAGTTTATTAAGGAACAGGAAAAAATAATGAAAGAGCAGTTTGAGAAAGATCTAAAAAACCTCACCTACACACAGGGTAAAATCCTCATCAAACTGATTGATCGTGAAACCGGGCACACTTCTTATACGCTGGTGAAAGAACTCAGGGGTAGCTTACAGGCGTTTTTCTGGCAGGGGATAGCCAAAATTTTCAGTGCAAACCTCAAGTCGGAGTACGACCCTGATGGAGCAGATAAAATGATAGAAAAAGTAGTTCAGTCTATTGAAAAAGGCGAGCTACAAGTTAGAAATTAACTTGCAACTTACGCCATGTAAGCGTTTTTATTCTGTATCTTTGCCCGGCAAAAGCAAATACCATGGCTCTTGCAACAAAATCAAACTTACAGGAAGGATTAACATACGATGATGTTTTACTCGTTCCTGCTTTCTCGGAAATACTACCCCGCGATGTTGATACTTCAACATATTTCTCAAAAAACATAAAGCTCAATGTCCCCATTGTTTCAGCAGCAATGGATACGGTAACCGAATCGGCAATGGCCATAGCTATTGCTCAGGAAGGCGGCATTGGTGTACTGCATAAGAACATGTCTATTGAGCAGCAAACAAATGAAGTAAGGAAAGTAAAACGGTCGGAAAGTGGTATGATTCATGACCCAATTACCTTGCATCAAAATGCCACCATTCAAGAAGCTCTGGGCATCATGCGCGAACAACGTATTGGCGGTATCCCCATAGTAAATGACAATCAAAAGTTAGTAGGTATTTTAACCAACAGAGACCTTAGGTTCGAAACCGATGAAAGCCGAAAGGTCAAAGAAGTCATGACTTCAGGACAGTTGATTACTGTGACAGGAGTAGTTTCTCTTCAAAAAGCAGAAGTAATTTTACGACAGTATAAAATAGAAAAACTACCTGTAGTAGATAAGACAGGTAAATTAATAGGACTTGTTACCTATAAAGACATTATAAAGTTTAAGTCAAGACCTAACTCATGCAAGGATAAATTAGGCCGATTGAGGGTGGCAGCAGGCATTGGTGTTACAGAAGATATGCTTGATCGTGTAGCCTCGTTGGTAAATGCAGGTGTTGATGCCATAGTAATTGATACGGCACATGGCCATTCTAAAGGTGTTATCAATGCATTAAAATCAGTAAAGAAAAAGTTCTCGGGTTTGGATGTTGTTGTAGGCAATGTAGGCACTGCCGATGGTGCCAAATTGTTGGTTAAGAACGGTGCTGATGGTGTTAAGGTAGGCATTGGTCCGGGTTCTATATGCACCACACGTGTGGTGGCCGGTGTGGGGGTGCCGCAACTTACAGCCGTAGCAGATGCAGCGTCAGCCATTAAAGGTTCCGGAGTACCTATTATTGCAGATGGCGGAATTCGTTTTACCGGTGATATTCCAAAAGCTATTGCCGCAGGGGCATTCAGCATCATGGCAGGTTCCATGTTTGCCGGAGTTGAAGAGTCTCCCGGTGAGACCATCATTTTTGAAGGACGGAAATTTAAATCCTATCGTGGTATGGGCTCCATTGAAGCCATGCGCGAAGGCTCAAAAGATCGTTATTTTCAGGATGCAGAAGACGATATCAAAAAATTGGTCCCTGAAGGTATTGTAGGACGCGTTCCATACAAAGGAACACTTGCCGAAACAGTGTATCAGTTGGTGGGAGGTCTGAGGGCAGGGATGGGTTATTGCGGTGCAAAGAATATTTCCGAACTACAGAAAGCAAAGTTTATCCGTATTACACAAAGTGGCGTACGTGAAAGCCACCCGCATGGAGTTACCATTGTAAAAGAAGCACCTAACTATACCGGATAAGATTAACAACGGTGAAATTTTTGGAATAACCATATCTTCCAGACAACTTTTATTCTCTCTGAATTTCTATATTTGATGCTTATAATAATTTTGATTGAAATGAAAAAGTATTTTGTCCAGGTTCTTATCGTTTTTTATTCCTGTACATCACACAAAAAAATCAACACATCTGTTGCCGGCAGTTGTAATTCGTTAACTGCTGACGGAAGACTTTTTACCTCCGCTTATCAGCAGTATGCCGGAGAGTACAAAGCCCTTTGTATTCAGGCCTACAACATTGCAGCATTACGATTGGATCAGATTCTTAGCGATTCAAATTCCACAAAACCCAAAGCCATTATTACCGATATAGACGAAACCATTTTGGATAACTCGCCCTATTCTGTTCACAGAGCATTATACAATCTGGACTATGAACCCAAAACGTGGGGCGAATGGATTGCTAAAGCCACAGCAGATACCATGCCCGGAGCATTGCCTTTTTTTAAATACGCAGCCTCCAAAAATGTTGAAGTCTTTTATCTTTCTAACAGAGCGGAGAGCGATCGGCCTGGGACGCTAAGGAATATCGTAAAATATGGCTTCCCTTATGCAGATAACAATCACCTGATTTTAAAAACAGAATCTTCAAGTAAAGAAGGACGAAGAAAAAAACTGGCAGAAAATTATGATATTGTATTGTTAATTGGCGATAATCTGGCCGACTTTAGTGATTTATTTGACCGCAAAACAACAGAAGAAAGAAATGAAAATGTACAACGTGCAGCCAATGAATTTGGAAAAAAATTTATCGTATTGCCCAATGCCAATTATGGCGACTGGGAAGGAGCCTTTTATCAATACAACTACAAACGCCCACCGGCAGAAAAAGACTCAATCATTAAAAGCTTATTAAAAAACTACTAATTCTGTTTCAGTGGTTTTTAGTGCCTTTAGCTTCTCCGTACTTTCAAAGTCTCCCGCATTTCAGGGGACTTTGAAATAATAAAATACATTGAAGGGTTAATACGTTTTTATAACCTCACCGGTAAGGTCACGCGCTTTTGCGCCCCTGATAGGTGAAATTCTTTGTTCTGCTAAGACTTTCTTAAATCTCTTGCCAGATGAAAAAGTTCGTTCAATGAGAGGCTGATTTACTTTCCAACTCTTTAACCCTGTTTTCAAGGCTTTCTACCTTTTCCAAAATTAGCTTTAATAAAGAATTTGTAACGGCAGGGTCGTTGATAGTACCGTAATTGATGCCGCCATTAGCAACATTACTATTTCTGTTGTTACTCACGGTGTTCTTATCATCAAAAGATAGAACATCTTGCAAAGGCATATTAAAATAATCGGCAAATTTTTGCACCAACTCAACACCAATCTTTATTTCATCATTTTCTATACGGCTTAGCTGTGCTGTAGAAATTTCCATTTCAGTACAAATTCTTTTTGCATCAACATTTTTCAGCAATCTTATTTTTCGGAGTTTGTGACCTATGAGTAGCATATATTGATTAGTTAATGTGGTAAAGATATATAACAGTAAGAATTTTCGCAAATCGTAAAATATTTTCGTTTCACGAAAAAGATTTCCGCAAATCGAAAAAAACTCCCGAATTACAAAATGGTTTTTTGAGCACTGTCCTTTTTCTTTGGTAATTGAAAACAACCATTGCACATACTTATGAAAACAGATACTTCTTAATAAAATTTTAACCGCTAAGACATATACCCATTATAGTATTTATTATCCAACATAAAACACATACAAATGAAAAATTTAAAACACTTTCTATTGTCTGCAACCGTAGTGTTGTTGACAACATGTGCAGCTACAGCACAAAACAACATTTGGAGTCAACCCGACAATTTTATTAACTTCGTTAGTGGCAGTCCGTCAGTTACACCTATGCCGGCATCTACGTCTTATCAAGTCTGCCACAACACCTGCTCTGACGTTAATGGTAATTTACTTTTTTTTATTGTTGATGGTGCAGTGTATGATGCACAAGGGATATTTGTGGATCAAATGCTAATGACCGTTAACGGATCTTCTACACCGGCAAACTTCACCGGTATGTCTGAATTTGCCATCATACCTGTGCCGGGTAGCACTACTCGTTTTTATATTTTTGCATCTGATTATCCCAGGCCTGCTAATCTGAGTATAGGTGGAGACCCTCAAATGTATTTTGCCGTTTTTGATATTGCCTCATCCCTTCTTGTTGATTTGGCTGGTAATCCGCAACCATATGTACAACAAATTTCCAATCAATTTTATTTGGGTTTTCACTCCGGAGCTTATCATTTTGCTATAACGCCAAAACTCCACTGCCTCACAGAAGAGCGTTTTCTTTTTACTGCCAACACCGTGGAATTTAGCAGGTACAGAATAACCGCTTCCGGCATAATATTAGAAAACACACAGACCTTAGCTCCCACATTTGGAAATCATAATGGTAGTGGCAAAATTTTAAGCGAAATGGAAATTGTACTTCTCAATAATGGGAACTATAAAGTGGCGTTCCCATTTATAGCTACAAATTCATCATCAGCAACACACCTTTTAATTGGCAATATTGACCCTGCCGGTTTGCTGACCACTGCTTTAGACTATAGTCTGCCGCAGCTGAATTTTTCAATAAATAACTTCGCACGCGGCTTAGAATTTTCACCCGATGGAAATTATCTTTACTATACTCATTTAGAAAGACCCTATCTAAATTGTATTGATGTAAACACTGGAACAGATGTTACCGCTTTCAGCACAGCAGCTTCGCCACTTTTAAATGCAGCGGACTTCAGACAATCGCAGTTAGAAATTGGATCCGATGGCAACTTATATGCTGCTGCCGCCAACCGTTATGCAAGGCTTACTAATCCTAACACGCCCAATGCAGCCAACTGGAACGATAGCTACCTAACCAACATTGCAAGTACGCTCACCTATGGTACTACCAACACAAATTATAGCAACGACCCCGCAAGAGTAAGCTACATCTTGGGCGATCAAATTGATGGTGATGTGGCTCCTGCCAATGTTATTCCTGAATGTTGCAACAATGCAGCCTCATGGGATGAATCTACTTATAATGCGCTACCAACTACTGACACCTGGACAAACGGTAACAATCCTTTTGGCAACACGAGTAATCCGGTTTATATAAAAGATTTGTTAGACATACCAACTGGGGCTAACATTGCCATTAACAATATGGAGTTCAGGTTTGGCTTAAACGGGAAAGTAATAGTGCATCCAGGTGCTACGCTAACACTAAACGGTACTAAGTTTACTGCTTCACCTACATGTAACACTATGTGGCAAGGCGTTGAGGTGTGGGGAGACCTGAGCCAACCAAATAATATTAACGCACAGGGAAAATTGGTGATGCAAAATTTTAATAGTGTACAAAGCTGCATATCACTTGCTATTTGTGGCATTAGGTTGTGGCAACAACAATATAATGGTGGACCCGTATTAACAGGATCGGGCGGACATATATTTGCTTACAACACTTTATTTGACAACAATTACCGTAGCATGGAATTTATGCCTAACGGACAACCTGCATTAACACCGGGTAATGAAAGTGTAATTAGTAACTGTACTTTTAATGCAACCAATGGCAACATGCTTTATCCACTAAATACTTTGCCTGTACCACCTGTGCGTCCCTACCGGTTTATAACCATGTGGGGATTAAAAAACGTAACGTTTCTTGGCACCAATAATTTTAACAATGCCGACCGATGCATTTATACCGAAGATGCAAATTATGATTTGAGCAATGCTAATTTTACAAATTGTATACATGGCATTTATTCAAGAAAAATTGATCCCGCATTTGTATCGCAACATAAGTTTGCAAACAATAACTTTAAAAGTTTTTTTACAGCCATGCAAATTGATGGCGGAATGTATGACCAGATTACCAACAACAATTTTAATACACTATTTAATACCGGTTCACAAAGCGCTAACTTCGAGGGCATACGATTAATGAGTGCTGGAGGCTTTATAATTACCGACAACAGGTTTTACAGTTGCAAAGCAGGTATTACTGTTTACAACTCAGGCGCCATGGGCGGTAGTATTGAAAGTAATGGAAATGGCACGGGAAATGATTTTTCAGGTTGCTGGCGAGGCATACAAACTTTTCAGGATAACAGAAACCTTTATATACGTTGCAACAGGTTTTTTAACCACCAGGCATTAGGACAGTATAGTGCAGCATGGGCCATTTTTGGTTCTTTGGCTGATCAAGGGCATAATAGCTTTTCGGATCCTTACGCTCCAGTAAGCAATCAGTTTGATAAAGCACCACTTACAAGGGTTGATGTTTACAGTGTAGCCAACCCCAATGGCGGTTTTAATTTTGGCTATTATCATTATTCTATTAGCTCAGACCCATTGGGACGGCCATTGGCATCTACTAATACCGTCAATGTACTTAATACATCACATACAAGGCCAGTTGATGCCTGTGATGGCACTCATTTAGAACCCACCGGACCCTATGACCCTCAAGCAGCCATAGTACAAATAGATAATGAAGCCAATGAAGCTATAAGAGAAATGATGATAAGCAGACTAATAACTTGGTATCTTGACAACAATCAGATGGAAACTGCCATTACCTACCTTGAAGAAAGAGGTGACCATGCTGCTCGTGAAAGATTGTTGGCCATATATATGGACAATGGCTCGCTTACCGAAGCACAAGCGCTAATTGATGAAATGCAGGGGTGCACAGATGCAGAATGCTTAGATTTTATTTATCTCAATACCTTACTTATTGATTGGCAAATTAATAACACATCACCCTTTGATATGGACAATCAAACCCATGATAATATACAGGAAATTGCCGAAAGGCAAAACCGCGTTTCTGTGCAGGCGCAGGCTTTGTTGGCATTAGTTTATGGCAGTGAGTTTTTACCCGAAATAATTGACACTGCAGTTGCAAGAATGGCAAATACCAATGAGTGGGTTGACCGTGATGCTTTTATACAAACCCTGCAACCCAACCCTGCAAAAGATGATTTAACTATTAGCTTTGGGCAGGCAATACCAATGGGGGCTGAGCTAATGTTAACCGATTATACAGGCAGATTGGTTAAGCAGTTAAATATACCTGAAAACAGTGAGCAGGCAACAATTGATGTAGCCACGTTGTCTAAGGGTATATACACTGTGCAGCTAATGGTAAATAAAGTAACACATAGCATCAAACGATTTAGTAAGTTGTAAATAAACTTAAAGCAACCACGCTTATCAGTAAGTGTGGTTGCTTTTTTAAATACTAACGGAATTATAGTATGAAACATTTTTTAGCCACCTTTCTTCTTTGTGCTTTATGGACTAACGTCATGGCGCAGTTCATTCTCTTTGACAGGCATTATGAATTTGGTACATGGACAGCAGGATGGTCAATAGTTAATTTAACTGACTCAACTTATATAATAGTTGGATCGAATGATAGCTTGTTGCCTGATGGTGATAATTATAATGGAATAGCAGTTAAGATTAATATTTATGGCGATACGCTTATTTCAAAGCAGTTTGTTCCTTGGGATAATTTTGATACATTGCTTTTGGGTCCAAATTCAGACGACCAGTTTAAATCAATTGTAAAAACGGATGATAACAACTTATTAGCTGCAGGATTAACCCAAAGCTATGGAGCTACTAACTATTACGATCTTGATCTTTTTTTAGTAAAGCTAAATTACAACTTAGACACCTTATGGACAAAAGCCATTAGCCACCCAAACGATACATCCTTTAGACCTAACCAAATTATTCCAACCAGTGATGGCGGCTATTTAATTGGCGGATGGTTAACTTCTTATTACACCGTAGATGTGCGTGCATTTTTATGTAAGGTTGATAGTGTTGGAAATTTATTGTGGTATAAAAGTTATAGTAATCTATATTTAACAAGTACAATATGGAATATGATAGAAACAACAGATCATGGATTTTTATGCTCAGGTTCGGTTTTTAATCAACAGTATCAAGGTGTTCCAATACTATTTAAGGTTGACTCAATAGGGAATTTTCAACAAACAGTCTTCAATTTTTCGGGGATGATTAGAAGTTTTGGAGCCAATTTAATTGCAACAACTGATAGTAATTACGTTTGGACATCATATAACCCAACGGGTATTAACAATATTTACCAATATCGCTTTATTAAGACAGATGCAACAGGAGTAATTTTTTGGGATAAATCTTTTGGACTTTTTAAAGATGGTGGGCCTACTGGCGTTTTGCAAACACCAGATGGTGGTTACTTAATGTGCGGAGGCAATGGGCTTGTAACAGGCGGTGGACTTATGCAAGGCATACTTTTAAAATTAGATGCGAATGGCGATTCGGTTTGGGCACGTTTTTATGGTAACCCATCTGACTATGCGGCTTTTTGGGATATTGAACCCTGTGCTGATGGCGGTTACATTATGTGTGGAGAAACATACTGTTGCAACTTTACGCCTGGTGTAGGCAACACAAGCAGCTTGTGGTTGGTAAAAACAGATAGCTTGGGCTTGTTGGTAACAGGCATAGAGGAAGAAACCATATTTAAAAATTCAACGCTAAGTGCTTTCCCTAATCCAACAACAACCTATTGTGCTTTTACAACCACCGTACCGCAAACTAACCACACAGGCGCAGGTAAAAAAGGTGCAAGCATTATTTTGTTTGATATGCGTGGCAAACAACTTTTAGAACAACCACTACAAGTTGGTGAAAACACTGTGCAGCTAAGTTTAACCAACTATATAGCGGGCACCTACCTTGCTGTGTTGGTGATTGATGGATATAATGCAGCACGAGTTAAGGTGGTGAAACAATAACCTCACCTGTAAGGTCGGCCCCTTCGCCCCCTGACAGGTGAAATCATTTGTTTTTAACGAGGAATATATAGAAACACCTATTGACACAGGCAACGGCCGGTATGGTTACGGTGTCTATGAAACAGAATTAGGTACAGAGCTCATTAATTTTAACTTAGCCCCCAATCCGGCAAAAAATAATGTAATGGCAACCTTTGATTTAATAAATGAAACCGATGTAGCAACCATAACCATAACCGACATGCAGGGCAGAAAAGTATATGAGCAAAAAGCTACCACCAGTCAAAATGAAATGCAACTTGATGTAAGCCCCCACTGGCGCAAGTCTTCAGACTTGTGCCCTACTATCATTCAAGCAGCACTAAGTCAATAAGCCCTTTGCTGCCGCAATAATCCGTTGCGCTACTGTACACATAGTCTTCAGGGTTATAAACAAATCCTGCCCGCACAGGATTTTCATGTATGTAATTTAATTTTTGTTCTTGCATTCTTGCATCAGTTAATTCAACAGGATGATTATCCTGTTGCCAAAACTGCCAGTTTGTATTGTTGGAATTTCTTTCACCAGCCCGTTTAAAAAGATTAAACATCCATTCGCGCCTGCTTTCCTGAGAATTTTCCATAATTGCCCCTGTAATTTTATAGGCTGTAAATTTTTTAAGGTCGCGCATTATATCAGGCAGCACACATGTTCCGTTTTTAGAAATAATCATGTGTACATGATTGGTCATAATAACCCAAGCATGAACCACTAAGCCTTTTTCTTTTTGGCAATGTTTTATACTGTCAATTAAAATATCTTTATAACCGTTTCTTGTAAAAACATCAATCCAGTTTATAACCGAAAAAGTAACAAAATATATGGCATCAGGAGTGTGAAACTTATACTTGGAACTCATGGTTGCAAATGTGCAATTTTTAATGACAGGATGGCACAAGTCTGAAGACTTGCGCCAGTAGGGATTTTAAATGCGCCATTACAGATGCAACTGCAGCAACCGTTTACGGGCACACCTGCATTCCGATACGACCTTGCATTGTACCTCCAAGATTATCGGCAAATGAACCCGATAATGGAAGTAAACAACCGGAAGAATTTATTTCACTCAAGCCCAATCCGGCTAATAATATGTTAACATTAACCGTTTATAAGGCGGAAAATTCATTAGCTTCGTGGCAAATCCTTAATCCATTAGGCGCAAAGGTGTTGGAAAAAAAGAATATATCACTCCCTGCGGGGGAAAATTCAATCCTGATAAATGTTAACAGCTTTGCTGACGGATATTATATCATTAAAATTTTTACAGATGAAAAAATTAAAATCGTATCATTTATTGTGCAGCATTAGCCTGATTTTTGCAGGTCTTATATTAATTTCAGGATGTAAAAAAGATAAAGGATTTGTTCCGGAAAAATGCAAATATAACAGCTTGGTTCAGATTGAAGATACAGCTATAATGCATTGCACCAAAGCATCTCTGAACTCTGTTTTCTCTTTAGGTATTAGCTTCAGTTACTATAAAGAAAATAATCTAAAGTACGAACTTGGCATTGGAGTTCCTCCAAACTTAATTTTTTCTGACAGTATTCCTCTTCATAGTTATTATAACAAAGTCACTGCTACTACTGAATATAGTGAATTATGTTGTGCCAACTTTCCTGATCAGCCGAATTTTACATATTATATCTATGAGCAGGATTCTATTAATAATTTCTTAAAATTACATATTGATACTATCAATAAAAAAATTTATGGTAACTTTCAAGGAACTTATACGGCAGGACCAAATGATAATATTCATATCAAATGCAGTTATTTTGAATGCAGATATAATGAGTAAATGAAAAAAGCAGGTCTTGTTTGTTCATTCATTACACAAATGATTATATGTTTGTGTGTGCTAAGCCCCCTACGGACGATTTGGAAAATCAGGGAACGGGGTGTGCGCCAGCGGACAAACAAGCAGGCAATGAATTTTATGATGCCTGCGGAATAAAAGCGCGTATGACATCCGGCAGCAACGGCAGCTTAGCTGCCACTTTGATAACGGACGGCACACCCGGTTCATCACAATCTTTTTCATGTGTTAACAATACGGGTGATTGGTTATGGTTCCGTTTTAAAGCCGGAACCATGCAACCGCTTATGCTTTCAGGATTATCAAATGCACATACCTATGCTCTGCAAATTGCATCAACATCCGGAAGCATTGATGTTGACCAGATAGTTATTGCCGAAGACAAAAACCTTGCTTTGCAGCCGCAGCCCGATTTCTGTTCTTCCATTGCAACTGCTTTATGCTCTCCTTCTGTTTTTACCATAAACAGCGGTAATGTTGCCGATGTAGCCGATGGCACTACATCAATAACCGATCAAATTATAGAGTTAACTGTAAATTTAACGCTTGACCCCACCGTGCCGTTTGACTTTACAGGCAAAACCGTTATTTGCTCCCCCAATGTAAAAATTACTGTGCCTGCCAGCGGATCGTTAACTATTGATAACTCTCACCTGATGGCTTGCAGCAGCTTATGGGACGGCATAGTGCTTGAAGACGAAACATCTGTGCTGACAGTTGACAATTCCGTAATTGAAGATGCGTTTAACGCCATAAAAATTGATGGCGACCCGGCAACAGCCCCTGCAATAAGCGTATCAAACTCAACCTTTGACCACAATGCCATCAGCATTAGGGAAAATGGCGAAGCGGTAACCGATTACTCAACCATGACCATTACAAACTGCACCTTCCGGTGCAAGGACAGGCATCTTCTTCTTCCCGCTCCGTTTGATGATAATGTGAGCTACAGCCACATTGTGCTCAATGCTCCGGAAAATCTTACCATAGGAACATCAGCATCTGATGCCAATATTTTTGCCGATGCCGAATATGGCATTGTGCTTGGCAACCCGGTAAGCTTTAATATAGATTATAACATCTTTAAGGACATGATTTCCGTATCCAGACCATTGCTGTATGCAAGAACGGCTAATGCCTATACTTACTCAATGGATATGTATCAGGAAGCAAGACCTGTGCCTATGGTTGCTTCAGGTTACGGGTTGGTTCTTAATTCATACATCTATACGCCAGTTCCGACAGGCACAAGAAGCATTACGCATAATGTATTTGAAAATATGCGAAACGGATTTTCATCTGTTGGCACACAGGCTGATTTTGAAAATAATACATTAAGCAACATAGAGCAGGCTGCGGTAGAGTTTTCTTATATTTCAGGCGCTTCCATAAGTTGCGCTCACAATAGCATTGGTACCGTGCAAAACGGAATAGTGATTAATAACTGCATTGGCAATACCGCCATCAGCATTGACAAAAATAACATGAGCATTAAAACGCCTGCTGATTATATGTATTACACATCAGGAATAAGCGTGGTGAGCAACCAGGTTGCAACCAACAATATTTCCATAACCGATAATTACATTTACAGCCAAGGCACGTATGGAATTTTAGCCCTTAATGAGCCAAACCTAACCATTACGGGAAACTCCGTTCACATGGAGCAGCCTTATAGTTTTGTTAAGGAAATGCCTGCCGTGGATATTACGGGTTGCAGCAATGCTGTTGTCAGTTGCAATGTTATTAACGGCTCATTTAATGGCGATGATGAGTTGCTGAAAGGCAGAATAGGACTTAGAGCCGTTAACAGCAGCGACATTACCGTAAGCCAAAATGAGTTAAAATATGTGCAAAAAGGACTTTTATTCATTCAGAATTGCGATAATAGTTCTATATTAGCCAACATTTTAGGATACATGAACTTGGGAATTGTTGCCGGTGATGAATTTAGCGTTGCCAACGGAGTGGTGGGCGACCAGTATGGCATTGGTAGCGAAGCACCCGGAAATGAATATAACGGAACAGGCAACAGTGTTTTTATAGCCTATGATGGTAGCCCGACAATTTTTGGCGGCACATTCCGGTTTAATACATCGGCAATTGTTATTAATAACATTAATATGTCCACCAATGTGAATGACCCCAATACAGGTGATTGCATTAAATGCTATACTTCTGCTGTTAATGGCTCTTCAAACGGAGGTCCTTTTTCACCACAATTCGCAGATCCGCCATATCAGCCTGCAAGCTGTGTGAGCTCACCGTTAATAAATATCGGCTCCATAGCTTATATGGAAGCTATATGCAGCGATACGCTCCCTGATGACGATGCATTGAAAAACACTGTGGTGTACAGGAAATACAGCCTGTATGAGTTTTTGAGCAATAATATTAATTATCTTGACAGCAGCGCGGTAATAGACAGCTTTTACACAGCCTGCAATTTCGATAACATTGGCGCATTGTTTGCGTTAAATCAAAAAATGACAGAGCTTGCCGACACCGCAGTGCTTGCAAATAAATCAACGCTGCTGGATAAATTAACTGAAGCAGGTGCGCTTACCTCTGCGCTAAATACGACAGACGCTTACAGCATTAACCAGAGAAATGTTAACAAAGTGCTGTTTAAGCTGCTGGTTTATGGCAGTGAGCTGCTCAATGCTGACGACTCTACCGCCCTTGCCAGCATAGCTAACCAGTGCTTATACACAGGCGGGCTTGCTGTGGCGCAGGCAAGGGCATTGTATAATGCCATTGAGGAGTACCGTTATTATGACGAAACTGCCCTATGCCCCGGTGGCATAAGCGCGCGCATGGGCGGCAATGCAGAAGCGGAAGCGAAGCAACCCGACAAAAAGCGAAGTGCAGGCGTGTATCCTAACCCGAACACGGGAACATTTAATGTTACGCTAAGCGAAAAAGCGGAAAACGGGTGGATAGAAATTACGGACATAGCCGGAAGGCTGATAAGCCGTAAACCATTGGCTGACGATGCGCTGGTAACAACGCTTGCAATAGAAGCGGCTCATGGCAGTTATTTTTACTGCATAAAAGGTAATGGAAAAGTAATTAAGAACGGAAAGATTATAATTATGAAGTAAAGAAAATCAAAGGCTGCCATATATGGCAGCCTTTGATTTTTTAAATATAATTTTAATAATGAAAAAAAATATCGTTTTTATCCTGTGTTTTTTTATATCCGTATGCCATGCGCAAAAGCAAGATAATATATGGATGTTAGGATTTAATAATCAACCTTCTTCTAATTATTATTATCTTGATTTTTCTAATGGTTTTCCCGATACAATTAGACACTATCGTAAAATGTCCTTTTTTATTACTAATGCCAGCATTTGCGACACAGCAGGTAATTTACTTTTTTATACCAATGGTGAATGGATAGCCAATGCTGATGGCGATACCTTGTTAAACAGCCAGAATTTTAACCCGGGATATTATACACAGTATTACTCTCCAGTTGGTTTAGGGTTTTCACAGGCGGCATTGTTTTTACCTTTCAGTGATACCTCGCGGCTTTATTATGTGGTTTCTGAAAGCGCTGAACTATTTATTAATAAAGACTCTGCGTATGATGCACAACCGTTTTATTTAACGTACAGCATAATAGACGCCTCGCTTGACAGCGGACGGGGGGGGGGGCTTCCTAATGCAAAAAACATAAATATTATAAACGATACGTTACTGCTTGGACGCATAACAGCCTGCAAACATGCCAACGGCAGAGACTGGTGGGTGGTGGTGCATAAATACTATTCCGATATATATTACAAGCTGCTGTTTACCGAAAACGGTGTTTACGGACCCTACACGCAGCAGATAGGCTCTTTGTTTCCTGCAAAAATTTTAACGCCATTCGGTTATGATGATTTTGATATTGCCGGCATGGCGTGTTTTTCGCCTGACGGCAGCAAATATGCAACGGTGGGTCCGAGCCGTATAATGGAAGTGCTGGATTTTGACCGTTGCACAGGTATGTTCAGCAATGCGCAAACGGTAAATATTCCCATAAACCCCGGTTATAACTGGGCATTGGGTTGCAGTTTTTCGCCAAACAGCAGGTTTTTATATGCCAATACCTATCAGCGCGGCTATCAGTATGATACCTATGCTGCAAACATCGACAGTTCAGGAATATTGGTTGCTGTATATGATAGCTTTGTTGATCCGTTTCAAACTTATTTTTTTATCAACCAGCTTGGACCTGATGGGAAAATATATTTAAGCACTTGGGGAGGTAACCGTAGCCTTCATGTAATAGAATATCCTGACAGCTTAGGAGTATCATGTAATTTTAATCAGCACAGTTATATATTACCGCAATCTATAGGTAATAATAGTGTTCCTAATTTACCTAATTACCGCTTAGGGAGGTTGGTTGGTAGTGCGTGCGATACGCTTACAGGCATAGCTCCCTCTCCTTTGGAGAATCCCGATAGCTATCGGGAGGGAGTAAGGGTAATGCCTAATCCTAATGCAGGTAATTTTATTGTAAGTTATGAGTTGCCGCAAAATACAAAAGGCAAGTTAGAAATTTTTGATATAAACGGCAGAGCCGTGTATTCCCAAAACTTGCCTCAATGGAGTACGTTGCAAAATATTTCCATTCCGAAAATTTCAAATGGAGTTTATCAATGTATCATCACATCAGGAAATTATGTTACACAGAAAAAACTTGTTGTCATACATTAAGAGCCTCCCCCTTCGGGGAGGTTGGAGGGGCTTTCTTCCCGATGCGCTGGTAACAAACATTTCATTGGAAGTATCACCGGGCAGTTATTTTTACTGCATAAAAGGCAATGGAAAAATAATTAAGAACGGGAAGTTGGTAATTGTGAAATAAAAAACAAGAAAGGGTTGCAAACAGAGCAGCCCTTTTTTATTTTTGTTTGGAAAGGATAATGAAAAAAATTGCAATCATACTCAGTATTATTTCTATGTCGGCTCATAGTCAACACAGAGATAATATATGGATGATGGGTATTTATGCTGCTTTTATTCCTTATAGCAATTACTATTATATGGATTTTACAAACGGCAATCCTGATACGGTTGTCCAATACCGTAAAATGCCCATGTATATTACTAATGCCAGCATTTGCGACACAGCAGGTAATTTACTTTTTTATACCAATGGTGAATGGATAGCCAATGCTGATGGTGATACCTTGTTAAACAGCCAGAATTTTAACCCGGGATATTATACACAGTATTACTCTCCAGTTGGTTTAGGGTTTTCACAGGCGGCATTGTTTTTACCTTTCAGTGATACCTCGCAGTTTTATTATGTGGTTTCTGAAAGCGCTGAAGAGTTTATTAATAAAGATTCTGTTTTAGATGCCCAGCCATTTTATTTAACGTACAGCATAATAGACGCCACGCTTGACAGCGGGCGGGGGGGGGGGCTTCCCAATGCAAAAAATATAAATATTATAAACGATACGTTACTGCTTGGACGCATAACAGCCTGCAAACATGCCAATGGCAGAGACTGGTGGGTGGTGGTGCATAAATATTATTCCGATGTATATTACAAGTTGCTGTTTACTGAAAGCGGTGTTTACGGACCCTACACACAACAGATAGGCTCTTTGTTTCCTGCAAAAATTTTAACGCCATTCGGTTATGATGATTTTGATATTGCCGGCATGGCGTGTTTTTCGCCTGACGGAAGCAAGTATGCAACGGTAGGTCCGAGCCGTATAATGGAAGTGCTGGATTTTGACCGTTGCACGGGTATGTTCAGCAATGCGCAAACGGTAAATATTCCCATAAACCCCGGTTATAACTGGGCATTGGGTTGCAGTTTTTCGCCAAACAGCAGGTTTTTATATGCCAATACCTACATGCGCGGCTATCAGTACGATACTTATGCCGCCAATATTGACAGTTCGGGAATATTGGTTGCAGTGTATGATAGCTTTGTGGATCCGTTTCAAACTTATTTTTTTATCAACCAACTTGGACCTGATGGAAAAATATATTTAAGCACTTGGGGAGGTAACCGCAGTCTTCATGTAATAGAATATCCTGACAGCTTAGGAGCATCATGTAATTTTAACCAGCACAGTTATGGATTACCGCATAATAATATTGGTAATACTACCGTTCCTAACTTACCTAATTACCGTTTAGGGAGGTTAGTGGGTAGTGCGTGTGATACACTTACAAACCTCACCTATACCCCCCAGCCCCCTAAAGGGGGAGTAAGGGTAATGCCTAATCCTAATAATGGTAATTTTATTGTGAGTTATGAGTTGCCGCAAAATACAAGTGGAAAATTGGAAATTTTTGATATAAACGGCAGAGCCGTGTATTCTCAAAACTTGCCTCAATGGAGTACACTCCAATTTATTTCATTGCCTAAGTTGAGCAATGGAGTTTATCAATGTATCATTACATCAGGAAATTATGTTACACAGAAAAAACTTGTTGTCATACATTAAGAGCCTCCCCATTCGGGGAGGTTGGAGGGGCTTTCTTCCCGATGCGCTGGTAACAACGCTTGCAATAGAAGCGGCTCAGGGCAGTTATTTTTACTGCATAAAAGGCAATGGAAAAGTAATTAAGAACGGGAAGCTGATAATTGTGAAATAAAAAACAAGAAAGGGTTGCATACAGAGCAGCCCTTTCTTATTTTTATATAGCGTTAAATGAAAAAAGCGGTATTCATATTATTATTCGGTTTGCTGTCAACGACTGTCCATAGTCAGAAACGTGATAACATCTGGCCCATGGGATACAGATCTTTTCCTAATCCTGATTATTTTTATTTTGATTTCTCAAATGGGCAGCCCGATACGGTACGATATTATCGTGAAATGCCGTTTTTTATTACCCATGCTTCAATATGCGATACGACAGGCAACCTGCTGTTTTATACCAACGGGCAATATATTGCCAATAAAGATAACGATACCTTGCTCAACAGCCAAAACTTTAACCCGGGCTATTATACACTGTCTTATTACCCGGGAGGCTTAGGCTTTTCGCAAGCAGCATTATTTTTACCTTTCAGTGATACCTCGCGGTTTTATTATGTGATTTCTGAAAGCGCTGAAGAGTTTATTTATAATAGTCAGTTTAATGATGCACAACCTTTTCATTTAACGTACAGCATAATAGATGCCTCGCTTGACAGCGGGAGGGGGGGTGTGCTTCCCAATGCAAAAAATATAAATATTATAAACGATACGTTAATACTTGGACGCATAACAGCCTGCAAACATGCCAACGGCAGAGACTGGTGGGTAATATTTAGGAAAAGTGATTTTTCTGTAGGCAGTTCAAACAATGATTGGTACACTTACTTAATAACTCCTTACGGTATTCAAAATTTTTCCGTTCAATCCATAGGTTCACAAAATCATACAAACAATGGACAAATTTGTTTTTCACAATTGGGAGATAAAGTAGTGTTCTCAAATCTTATGGGATTGCTAGAACTTTTCAATTTTGATAGATGTAATGGTTTATTGAGTAATCCAATTATTATTGAGCCTGAACCCACTATTCCTCCTGCAAAATATTTTTGGAGTTGTGCATTTTCTCCCGATGCAAGTAAATTATATGTTTCCACAAACGAAACACCAACTTACCTTTTTCAATATGATTTGAATTCACCAAATATTGCTGCAAGCAAGGATACTATTTATTCATTAAGTTATCCATTAGAAGCCGGAGGAGAATTAAAATTAGCGCCTGATAACAAAATTTATCTTTCCAATTGGTATTTTAATGGCTTTCAAACACCTTACCCATATCAGGATACTGTTTATAATATGTACAACATGAACTTGTCAGTAATAAACCAGCCTGATAGTTTAGGTACGGCATGTGATTTTCAGCCCTTCAGTTTTTACTTAGGCGGTAAACGTACATATTTAGGTTTACCCAATAATCCCGATTATGATTTGGGAGCGTTAACAGGAAGTGTGTGTGATACAATCACAGGTGTTGCTCCCTCTCCTTTGGAGAATCCCGATAGCTATTGGGAGGGAGGGAGGTTATATCCCAACCCCGCCAACAGTACATTGTATGCTAGCGGAATGCCTGAAGGCAAAAACGAAATGCAGGTTTATGACCTTTACGGCAGGTTATTATTGAAAAAGCAAAATAATAGCAGCAGTGGTGTAATAGATGTATCTTCGCTTTCTGACGGAGTGTATAATATTAGAATAAAGAATGAAACAGGCGAATACTTTAAAAAGCGGTTTGTGGTTATTAAATAATTTAAAATGTTTACTAAGAGGCTGTCTCAAAACAATAAATTGAGGCAGCCTTTTTTTATATACTGCTTTATAGAGGCAGATGATTAAAAAGAAATCAAGTTTTATTTTTATTCCTGAAGGACGTTATGGTGCATTAGGAGATGTTTTTAATGATTATGACATCCTTTTTTTGATTTTTTTCAGTTCAAGAGTGCTTTTTGTTTGAGATTAAATCCGATCAGGCACAATCCGGCCTCTATCTCTACTTTAGGAATAGATCGCAGCATGAACCGTTTAAAATTTTTGTTTTGCTTGAGGCAAGCAAACACAGGCTCTATGGTGTAGCATCTTTTTTTTCGATGGGCGATGCCTTGTTCACTTTTCAAATTTTCATTGGCTTTATTTTTCAGTTGGATCAGTTGCTGATTGACTTCGATTGTTCTGTTGTTTTTTGATTGATGACATACGCTTCTTAACGGGCATCCGTTGCAGTTTTGCGTCTGGTATTTTTTTACCTGTTGTGTATATCCATTTTCGGTTGTGCGTGTTGAAGTACTGATGTATTGCATGCGTTGACCCATTGGGCAGTAGTAGCAATCTTGCTCCTTATTGTAATAAAGTTCATCACTCTTAAATCCTTTCTTATAGGTGGCTTTGCGCTTTTGTTCTTTATCAAAGGTGTTGTATTTAACATAGCCCTCAATGCTGTTGTTTTGCAGGAACTGATAGTTTTCGTGCGACCCGTATCCGGCATCTGCTGTGATGCTCTTTGGATAACTACCGTAAAGTTGTTGATATTGATTGATGTGCGGAATGAGAGTAGTGGTGTCGGTTGGTTTTTGATGCAAGCTGTAGTTCACACAAAATATTTTTTTACCGGGACATGAACTGGCTTGTAAATTATATCCGGCTTTAAGTTGTCCGTTACGCATGTGGTCTTCCTTCATACGCATAAAAGTTGCATCCGGATCGGTTTTGCTGTAACTGTTTCGATTACCCAGTATGGCCTCTTGTTGCTCATACTTTTCCATGCGCTTTACAAAATCGGTTTTTGCTTTTTTGATTTGGTCAAGAGTTTTTTTTTCAACCTGTTTGTTTTTCAATGCCTCATCAATCTGCGCTGCCACAGCTTTTACTTTTGCTGCATCGATGTTCTTAAAATCAATCGGTTCGGTATCTTTTAATTCTTCTACGGCAACTTGCTGGCTGTAGTTCCACAACGCTTCTAACTGTTTTGCTATTTTTTCCTTTTGCGTTTTGATGGCTTTGCCCCACACAAAGGTGTATTTGTTGGCATTGGCTTCTATCTTGGTGCCATCGGTATAAACTTCTTCTATACTAACCAGTTCTTCCTTTACCAACAGGGTTACCACCTGGGCAAATATTTCTTTAATCTCATTTTTTAATTTCGAACTGCGAAAACGGTTAATCGTATTATGATCCGGTGTACTCATACCCGTTAGCCACATGTAATGGATGTTCTCTTTCAGGGCCGCTTCTATTTTACGACTGCTGTACGTATTGCTTAAATAAGCGAACACAATGGCGCTTAATAGCATACGTGGATGATATGAACTTGTACCACCTCCTTTATACTGATCAATCAGCCCATCTATTTTAATTTCGCTGATGATTTGTTGTACTACACGCACCGGATGATTCTTATCAATGAGTTCATCAAAACTCGGTGGCAACAACATTTGCGGATTAAACTGATATGGTTTGAATACTATATTGGTTTTGCTCATGCAACAAATTTAGTTGCATCACCTTTCCTTCTTTCCCTTTTGGATAACTATTCTTTTTTTGTTAATAACCTTTGATTTTCTAAAAAATCAAAAGAGGCTGCCTACTTTTGAGACAGCCTCTTTTTTTTGCTTTTCACAAAACAAGAATTCTGTTTGGTGTTTTGGAGATTCAGCAGGGATTGATTTTAATATACCATCTAACCCTGTACCAATTGCTACCGGATTAAGAACCAGAGGCAGTTGTGTGTCTATTGCTGATGTTTCAGGAAATTTATTATTTTACGCCAATACAAGGGCAGCATCGGGAACTTATAGCACCTTAGTTTATGATTCACAAAATAGTCTAATGTCAAATGGTGATGCAATCGCAGGAGAAGGATGGTATAATGAATTAATAATTGTTCCTAATCCCATAAATGACAGCACATATTATTTGTTTTCACTGGGAGTAACCTCATTTTATGGTATTTATTACAGCATTATTGATATGAAACTAAATAATGGATTGGGTGATGTAACTGTTAAAAACGTTCAATTGCAAAGCTTTCCTATGGTGGATTGTTTGAATGCTGTAAAGCATGGCAATGGGAGAGACTGGTGGGTAATATTCAGGCGCGACCCACAGTTTAATCCTTCCAATGAGTTTTTAACTTATTTAATAACCCCATCCGGCATAAGTAATTACACTCAGCAAAATGTAGGTGGTCCTATCTATTCTAACAATGCTGATATTGCATTTTCACATTCGGGAAATAAAGTTGCTGTAACCAGTTATAACGGACTGATAGAAATTTTGAATTTTGACAAATGTACAGGGCAGTTAACATTACAACATCACATACAAACCGGAGTATTAGTATCGCCCTCACCGGCATTGTGGAGTGTTGCCTTTTCGCCTGATGAAAGTAAGCTTTATATTACTGCAAGCGATACTTCAACATTATTATATCAATATGATTTGAATGTTGCAAATATTGCTACAAGCAAAGATACAATATGGGCTATTAATTATCCTAAATATGCCGGAGGAGGATTAAAACTTGCTCCTGATGGTAAAATATATTTTAGTCGTGCCTACAAAAGTCTCACTGCAAACAGCTATCCTTATGCAGACACCATGTATAATTACATAAACATGAATTTGGGAGTAATTAATGAGCCTAATAGTTTAGGAGCTACCTGTAACTTTCAGCCCTTCAGTTTTTACTTAGGCGGTAAACGTACATATTTAGGTTTGCCTAATAACCCCAAGTATGATTTGGGAGCGTTAGCAGGAAGTGTGTGTGATACGCTTACAAACCTCACCCCCGACCCCTCTCCATTGGGAGAGGGGAGTATAAAAGTA
>JBAOIA010000004.1 GCA_037045145.1 Bacteroidia bacterium | reverse complement strand
CACATCGGTAGATTTGCCTTGATATTATGTGTGCGTGATCGCTATGCAAAAGTCTACTGGTTATTTTGTTGGAATAGAGATAAGAGATCAGCGAGATAAGGAGAATAACAATGCAGTACATGCGCCCATGGATTTTATGGATGGCTTTAGCGATCACGCTATCACCCGCTGTTCTTCTGGCTGAAGAAGAGCAGATTATTTCAGAACTTAAAAAAGGAAATGTAGAGGGTGTTCGAGGTATGATTGATAGAGGTTTGAATGTAAATTTGCAAACCGAAAATGAAGCTACTTTATTAATGTTAATAGTATGTGGAGATGGATGTGGAATCTCCTTATCTCAAAATGAACAACTTTCCTTATTGAGTTTATTAATAAAAAATGGGGCTAACGTAAATTCTCAAATTAATAATAGGGATACGGCTATATGTTATGCTGTTATAGGGCCGCATGATATACAGAACGAGGAGGCAACGAAGGGCGGTAATTCACGCTTGCCGATTGTGAAAATGCTTCTTGATAATGGAGCAAATATCAATATAGGATGTGAAGGAAGGGGCGCAGAGAGTTATCCGCCTTTAGTGCATGCTGCTGAGAGTGGATATTATCAAGTTGTAGATCTATTTCTCAAGTATGGCGCATATAAAGATATTGATCATTCGCTTGAACTTGCCATTAGCAACCATCATAACCAAACCGCGAAGGTGTTACAGCAAAAGATCGTAAACCTGGATCAATTGCGGCAGGGCAAAAGTACATGGGATCTTGCCGATATGGAAATCAATGGAAAAAAGGTATCGTTCAAACCACTGCGTTATAACTTTGAAGATAGCGAGCTTTTTACTACAAACAGCATTTATAAATTCCGTATAGATCCAACACAGACTCCCATGCATTTGGACATCACTGGTGATAATGAAACTTTCTTTGGCATTTATGAGGTGAATGGGAATCAATTAAAAATCGCTTATCGGTTTCCGAGTAGTCCCGAAGGCCGACCGAAAGATTTTTCAACGAATGCGGATTCAAAGTTAATCGCGATGACCTTCAGGAAGCTCACGCCTGACATATATATACCCTTGGATGAAGGACGAACGTGGGCGTATCAATTTTCTATTGGAAATTTTCTTGGTATCAAAGGGAATGAGAAAATGGTTATGGCAAATTTTGCAAAGAGGGAGCTTGAAAGTAGAAAAGTCACTCCACAGAAAATCGACATTGGGGAACGAACAGGGTTTTTATTTCTAGCCCAGGATGAACAAGGGATTTATGAATATGCGGAACAGGAACCTGGTGAATTTAAGCCAAAAATAAAAGATTCGCCCGCCTACTTAATCAAGGCCCCCATAAAAGCTGGAGCCGGATGGGACGAACAATACACAACTGAAAGTTTACAGCAAGATTTAAGCTTACCTGTGAAAGCAGTCATTGAAAGTTTGGATGAAGTAGTCACGGTTCCCGCCGGTACCTTCGAACAATGTCTCAAAGTTGCTAAAACCGGCCGAACTCAAAGAGATAAAGGGATTTGGGGTAAGGAAGAGGTCTCTGTCGAACAATATACTTGGTATGCTCCTGGCGTAGGTTTAGTGCAATCGGTGATTAAAGAAAAAGGTTCTACCATTATGGTTGGCGCCGCCCAAGAAATGATGCAATTGGCATCATTCAAGAAGTAAAACAAGGTTGTGACTATAATAGATTTTGGAGATAGACATGAAAGAAAATGCAGCAATGAATATGGTACGTTCTTCGGTAATCTTTTTAGCAGGTTTTTTATTGATGATTAATTCTGTGGGGATAGCGGTAGCCGATGTTGATAAAACTGATTCTGCTGTTCAGCCAATCATAGATAATTTAGCAAAAAATGAAAATGTTAAAATAACAATAGAAGATATTAATGTTCACAATATCCTGGGTAAAAACTTTCTCGTTATTTTACCTGGACTTGACATGGAAGGCCATATTATCCGTGGTGCCAGTGGCAACGGTGATATTCTAGTTTATATGAAAAAGGATTCAAATTATATTCTTGCAGGTAAATTGGATGGTAATAGTTATGAACTTAAAGAAATGAGAGGAAAGGTTAGTTTGATTAAAAGATCTCATGCAGGTGGCGGATGGGAACCACCAACCGCTTACGAGCTTTCGGGTGAAAATTTTGTGGAGTCTGACAAATATGAGGTATTAAATCGAAATAATACGAGCTGGTTTGATGTCAATGCTCGGATCTCACCACTTTATGACCTCAGCGATGAAGTCACGATCAAAACGGTTTTGGAAAGAGCCTTGGAGGAAGGAAACAATAAATCAGGCAACTATGGTTATATTTCTGTCCATGTTTATCAGAACGACAAACTTGCTGTTGATTTTGAGGGAGTTGCTGATAATCTGGATACAACTGAAAAGGTTATTACCGCCTCTAAGATTGATAATCTTGCAAAACGTAATCAAGAAAATATCATTTCCGAGCTCAGGAAGGGAAATGTCAGTGTTGTTCGAAGCATGATCGAGAACGGTACGAATGTTGATGCCAGAGACGAAGGCAGTATGGAAGGAGAAAAAGTTGCTGGTCCTACGTTACTAATGCTTACAGCCTGTGGGAAAGATTGCAATGTTAATCTGACCGAGGAAGATCAAATTTCGTTGCTGAAATTATTATTAAACAAGGGAGCTGATGTCAATGCTAACGTACCTTGGGGTGAAACAGTGTTAACTTATGCTATTGCTGGGGAGAAGCACGAAGGAAAAACAGAGGAGGAAACAAAAGGTGGATTTTCACGCTTACCGATTGTCAAGATGCTTCTTGATCGTGGAGCAAAACCAAACGTAGGTGGAGCCTACGAACATACAATGTGGGGTGTTACATGCCTAACACGTGCTGCTAAGCATGGTTATTATCAAGTTGTAAGTCTGTTGTTTCAATACGGGGCTCATGAAGGTTTGGATCAAGCCTATAAATTTGCCAAGGATCAGAACCATGCCCAAACCGCAAAGCTGATCCAAGATAAATTTTGGAGTAATTTCAAATCCAATTGTTTAACCAATAGTGGATTTTCAAAATCTTTAATAATTGGTGATCCCATTGATACTGAAAACTATGCTATTTCAATTGTTCAGGGAAAGCGGACTTCTTCAGATTCTGATATAAGTACCGCGATTTGTATTTTTGACAAGATAAACGAAAAGATAGAATTTGCAGAGCTAAGCGCATTTAAAAAGTTTCCATTTGCTTTAGCTGCTTTAGCTAAAAGTAAAGACAAGCAGTTGCAACAAGAGGCCCAAAAATTAACCTGCAATGCTGCGCAACAATTATTATCTAACGAACCTGTGTTGGACCAAAGTAAGGAATTTAGTTGTATTTATAACAGTAAATATACTAAATCCATAATAATTGGTGAACCTACTTATACTGATAATTTTAGTGTTTTCTTAATCCAGGGAAAACGGTCAAAGATGGATACTAATCTTAGTACGGCTATTTGTATTTATGATAAAAAATCTGAAAGGATGGAATTTATAGAGCCGGATGCATTCACTACATATCCGTTTGCTTTAGCTACGTTAGCACAAAACAAAGATGCACAAACACAACCTGATTCCAACAAATCAAATTGCAATGAAGCTCAGCAACTTTTCAATAACTATATAGATAGTAATAAGTTGACACGTAATGAAGCTAAAGAGTTGTTAGCTAAGTATTTGTATAACTCAAAATATAGAACAGTATTATTACAAATTAGTTATGGTGATACTTCAGATAGACAGTTTTATGATATTAGAAACACTACTTCATTACAGCGTTGTTATGCTGAAAAAGCCAATGCCTATAACCATGCTGCTAATGAAGGATACCTAATATTAAGTATAATATCAGATGGTGTAAGAGAAATAAGAATTGATCCCATAAGCATTTATCGCCATTTCACAAAATGTAATATTAATTTTGGAGATAAAATAAGACCCTATCTTTTCTCATATAACAAAGATAGTGCGGAAGTTATAATTGCGATGAAGTCGATAGCATCAATATCAGGAATAACTCCTATTAGTGGAATTGGAAATATGCCAACAGAAATGCGAGTAGAATTTCAAATAAAATACACTCCAACTCCTTTAGCAGAGGTTTTTGCACAACTAATATTTCCAAATGGTATTTTACCTAAAGATATCACTATTCCATTTAATAAAGTTAGCTATTTCCAACTTTACGATGATGGTTGGAGAGTCAGAGAAGCAGATTTTTATGATCGTTATTAAAATCACAGAATTAAAGTCAATGGTTCGGACAGTTTTCAGGTGGGGACAGGATTAATGATGCCGTAATTACAAAGGGTTTCATACTCGGGGCTATTTTCTGTCAAGGTCTGGCCCGGAGCTAAGTACGCTAAAATTTTCTTGAGGAAATGGGCGTTGAAACACCGCCGGACGAGGCTGGCCATCGAGAACGGGGTCGGGAGGTGACCGTAGGTCTGGACGGCTTGCAGTTTGCTGAGGGACACTACGGTGAGGCTGGCATTGACATGAAAAGTCATCGCATCGGTTCGGCGGGCCTGGCCATGGGTGAGCCCGGCGAACTGCTTGCTGTCGCGGAAGAGAAATTCAATCTGGAAGCGGGCTTTGTAATACCGGTAGAGCGTGACGGGGTCCAAGTCCAGATCGGTGCTAAACAGGAGGGCGATCCGTTGGGTCCGCCGGTGAATGACGACCACGACGCGGACGTGCCGGCCCAAGCGGGGGAGATAGACGAGGGCGGTTTCGAGGCCGAGCGCCGGGTCGGGGGACGCCACGGCGGCAAACACCGCCGGGTCGCGGTGGGTCCAATCGACTTTACCGGCGTAGCGGCGGGGGGCTCCACGCCCGGCGTAGGGTCCGGTATAGAGGTAACGCGCATCGGCATCGCGCCGGAGTTTGCTGATCAGGTCGAGCTTTAACGCGACCACGCCCTCGACGAACTTGACCTTGCTGAAGTACCCATCGGCGGTGAGATAGCGCAGGCGGGCTAAATCGTGCTTTGGAATCACCCGGTTTAAATGGGCCAGATAGGCATCCACGCGGCTATCGTCGTCTTTCGCTTTTGGATCGGTCTTGGTCTTGGTCTTGGTCTTGGTCTTGGCCTTGGCCTTGGCCTTCTTGCGGCGGGACGGGGCCTTGGCGGGTACCGTCTCGGGGTTGGCCGGGGTGTCGGGGTTGGCCGAGGTGTCGGTCGAGGGGGTCGTGCGAGACCCCGGCGGGGTCATCTCCGCGCTGATCGTATAGGCCGTATTGGCCGTCACATCCACCCAAGCCAACGCATGGGTTTCCAAACCCCGTTCCGCTCGCCCCGCACTGCCGTTCCAAAAGTGGCCCAGTCCTTCGGTGTGCTCCCCGCTCTTGGGGAGGTAGCTGGGGTCAAAGGCTAACACCGACTCATGCGCCGGCGGCACCACCGCCCGAATCGCCGCCACGTTCAGGCCCGCCCAGTCCACCGGCCGCCGAAACCACCGACTGAAGGTTTTCTCGACATACTCACTGTAGCGGCTTAAATTGCGAAACGTCGCCCGCCCCGGCACGATCAGCAGCACGAGCAACAACTCGCTTAGAAAAGACCGGAACGGTTGGCTCCATTTCATGTTCGACAGTACACTTTCGAGCAGCGGCATCGGGTCATCCCTCGGATTCGGTGTGGGTTCACCACTTCACCCTATCCGAAACTGACCCAGTGCCGCTACCCTCCTGACCTTGCCTCCCAAAAACTGTCCGAACTATTGAAAGTTATGTGTGAAGTGAACCCCATTGTCCAGACAACTTTTGGTCGAATTTAAGGTAGTGCCTCTGCGTTTGTTGGTGACAGTATGATGGCCCTGTCGGCATAAGCCTCGGCGGGTGTTCGATAGTCCAGAGCCTGATGGGGACTGGTGTTTTTATACAGCTTCTTAGTTAGTAAAAGAGTTATTATTAGGGTTGATAGAATTACTAATCCATCAGAAACAAGAAATATAGTAGAATATAGTTACATAGTTGAGCAAACTCCTATTGGAAAAATATTAGTTCCTGATCAAAGTAATCTGGGAATAATCCAGAAAGATAGAGCAGATTTAGTTCTATTTGATGATGGTTGGACGGTTGAATCACCTTGGTAAGATGAATATCACCATCCATTCCAACCGGTAGTGATAACCGATTATGAGCGGATCTCCAATTCCAGTCGAATTTGTGCCTCTTGCCCGCCCACGGCTCGCTGCCACCGCCACGCTTTGATCGCCTCTAATAGGCATTTTACCCACGGTTCAGCCTTTGGACCGCCGTTGGCGGGCTTGACCTCGGTCACTTTGCCCTAGGTGCGGTGGTCTGAAAAGATGCTCTTTTGGGTAAAACCGCAATCAGTTTTGGTCTCTGAAGGTATCTGATTTCCGGGGTGGCATGGACTGTGGAGTTGAGGAACTGGCAGCCTTTGGCGCGATAACGGGGGCGGGCAACTGCTGTTTATTACTCGCACCAGCCAGCGATCCTTGCACGCTGACCAGATCGATCGGCGGTAAAGCGGGAAAGAGCG
>JBAOIA010000003.1 GCA_037045145.1 Bacteroidia bacterium | reverse complement strand
ATATGAATGTTACAGGCAATGCTATTGCGACATCCGTTCAAAATCGGCAGACGGATTAAACCAATCATCTTTCACTATATGACCAATAGCAATGATTTTAGAAGCGAACCCTGCACCACCTTCATATTTTACTCTAACTGATTTGCCTTTGATTTTATCCCAACTTTCAACACCTGCAACCTGCATACACCTGAAAATAAAATGACCTGCAAAATCACCTTTATTTGTGTGGTGCTTAAAGTCTTTTGGCAGGTATAAAACATGACCGCCAAAACCTTGATGACCGCCATCACCATAATCAAGATGAAGCCATGCTGTCAATAGTCCTCTATCACCTGTATCAAGTGAAGTGCTTTCAATAATTGCATTTCTGATTTCTGTTTCCATTTTAAAATTTCATTAAGCACTGCCTGTAACATGGTATTGGCAATACCCGCAGGACAGTTTGTTTATAATTTAAAGTTTCTAAGTTGCGGGCATCGCCAATACCCGAACCGTCAGGCTGTGAAAAAAGTCATTTTCTTTTAAAATACTGCTTTTAAAATTAATGTAGAAGTGCTCTTCTCTGTTTTAAGATGGCTTGATTTTATGCAGCGATATTTTCTTGGAAAAAATTAATGGGCGTATATTGGCTTATCAGCCGCGGCTGATGAAGTCTACTTTTAATTGAAAAATATCCTCCTGGATACTTTGGTGTCCAATTTTTCAGCACTTCCATCAGTCTATCAAAGCCTAAGATGTTCTTGGCGCGTTTTATATTGTAAACAGTCATGATGAGTGCCAGCTCTCCATTCACTTTTTTTAATCCTCTCAAATTGGTGTAATACAAATTCCACTGCCGTTTGATTGTGCCAAAGATATGTTCGTTTAGCTCCTGCCGTTTGCGGTATAACTCTGCGTTGGATTCATAGTTCGTTTTGTTTCTCTCTACCGCTTCGGCATATTCACTGCGTTCTATTTCCCTTCGACCATCCTGTCTGCCGGTGCAGAGGTGTTTTACAGGGCATGTATTGCAAGCTGTACTTCGGTACTTTTTAAATTGATAGGAGATGTCTTCACTGCGCTTTTTTGTATGCAATTTGCCTGTGGTATGCAGTGTTTCGCCTTGCGGACAGGTGTACGTATCGGTTTCCTGGTTGTACTTAAAGTGTTGAATGAGGTACTCAGGTTGTGTGCCACCTTCGTTGCTGTTCACTATCTCTTGCCTTGCTACTATTGTTTCTATTGCTGCTGCCTGACATGATTGCAATTCTTTTCCGGTGTGATATCCTTTGTCGGCTATAACCGTGAGGGCTTCTGCTTTTATATTCTCTTTGGCTTCGCTGCTTATATCGTACAAGGCATTTTTATCGTTGCGATTGATGGTGTGTGTGGCTACTACCAAGCTGTGCTGTGCATCTACGGCTGCTTGTACATTGTAGCCTACTTCTACCACTACACCTCGAACCAATAGGGCTCTTGCATCAGGGTCAGTAGTGCTTACCTGTGGCTCTTTATTCTCTTCTAGTTGCTTGGCTAATTGTTCGTACTTGATCTTATGTGTTTTCAGCTTGGCTAATTTATCTTCTACATCACTAATGGATAGACTCTGGACTTGGTTTTCTTCCCTATCGGCTTTATCTAACTGCTCTAAATATTGTTCTGTTTTTTCTTCGATATATGCCAGATGCCTTTCAATCTTTTTGGGGTTATAGTTATTCTTTTTACTGTTGCTCCCTCTTATTTTGGTGCCATCTACGGCAATCACATTACCACCAATCAAGCCCGCTTCTTTCAAAAACAACACAAACAACTTAAATAAGCTTTTTAGTGCCACAGCATTAATCTTTCGGAAGTCGGCAATAGAATGATAGTTCGGACAAAGTCCTTTGAGCAACCACTGCAACTCAATATTACGAACAGCTTCTTTCTCTAATTTACGACTGCTTCTTAATCCGTTTAAATAGGCATATAGATACAGTTTTAAAAAAAGTGCATCTTCAAAAGATGCTCTCCCGGCTTTTTTCTTTTCCCTCTGAATGAGCGATTGAATACCGAGTTGTTTTAAATCCAGCTTATCTACAAATGCATCTATAAATCGAATCTCATTGTCTTTTGCTATCTGACTTTCAAGGTTTGAAAAAGTGATTTGTTCTCGGTTGATACCTTGTATTTGAGGCATTTTTTTTATTTATTTCCCCTTAAAATTATTGAAATTATTTTACATTTGTAAATACTGAAAAAATATTTTTTTCACAGACTGCCGTTATAAGCAATACTTTGCCCCACGAATAGCCAAAGCGCACGGAGGCTTTTTCTTTGGCTACCCACCACACTGCAAAGTACAGCTTATAACACCGTGTATAGGTAATTTTTTCGCGTGATAGTTCATCACTTTGATTTACGTTTAGTGGAAGGTTTTTTGGCTTTAAAACCCCCGCCCGCATGGAGTACTAAAATAGATTCGATGTAACTTTTAAGATTAGTATTATTGTCAATTGCTAATTTGGAGAGTGTCTTAAAAGTTTCTTCGTCAAGGTCAATTAATTTTCTCATTTCGATTTCAATTATTTTATCACGTACAACTTCAAAAGTTTTTGAAGCGGAGTAGTCTCTACGCTCGCAAATTTCAGAATTAATGAAGTTAATTATTTCTTTCATAAAAGAGGTAAGCCCTATATTTGGTAGGGCTTAATGTTGAATCCTTTTAACGCTTGGTTTGCAAACCACTTTTTTATTTCAAACGCTCCGTTCTTTTCAGTGATTTGTGATTTAGGAACCCAAGCTGTTCTATTTGCAATTGTTATAGGTGAGCCAACACTACCTACAAAAATAGGCTCAAGAGCGTAATCAATTTTAACTGCCTTTTCGGTTTCTTTTACAATTACACCTACTAACATTGCCACACCACCTTTACAATTGATGTCTGCGAAGATTGATTGATTAGTTGTCATTTGCTTTGTTGTTTAATTATGATGTAAATATATACCGTATATACGATATATACAAGCAAAAGGTTAAAATATTTTCAAAATAAATCCCACCCTTCGGTTTTAAAGCCAAAAAACCCGTTTTTCATAGCAAAGTGAGGGGTCGCTCAAAAACTACCTATACACCTGCTACGTTATAGCCAATGGTAGGACGACAATCCGAACATTGACATACGACCAAAATATAAACAGAAAAGTAAACCATTTTGACAGGTGAACAACATACAAACGATACAACAAAGGGGCAACGAGTAAGCCAACACTCATTGCCGACCCTTCTGTGTTTTTTATTTTCCCCACCACACATTTTTTTTAATTCAATTTTAGCCAGCCACACATTTGGCACATTTGGTTTTGCCCGTCACTCAAAGCCGACCCTTCGCAAAACCAAAAGAGCCAAATCTCCCACCGCACAAGGGGCAGAGTTCTACGACATAAACAAACTCAAAATTTCGTATTTTGACAACCTTAATTTAACTGAAATATAAATGCCGAAAATCTACGACAACATAGAAAACCACTTAACCAAAGGACTGAATGAAACGCTTGAACTATCACAGCGGACAGACTTTTGTGTGGGATATTTTAACCTGAGAGGTTGGAAAGAAGTTGCAGACAAAATCGACAGCTTATCGGGTGCGACAGTCGTTGAAGGTAAGGACGATGTTCACCGCATTTGCCGACTGCTTGTTGGAATGCAGAAAATGCCAATTGACATTTTGCGTGACTACTTCTCCAAAGACGAAGACCACATCATTGACCAAGCCGAAGCAGTAAAACTTAAAAAAAGACTTGCACAAGAGTTTAAAGACCAGTTGACAATCGGCACACCAACCGAAGCAGATGAAAAAGCTCTGCGGAAGTTGAGCCAACAAATGAAGGACAAGAAAGTGGTTGTGAAACTGCACTTGCGTTATACACTTCACGCTAAACTGTATTTGGCTTACAGCAACGACAAACGAGTTCCTGTGGTTGGTTTTTTAGGTAGCAGTAACTTGACACTTGCCGGACTTGCTAAACAAGGGGAACTAAACATTGACGTAATGGACCAAGATGCAGCCAACAAGTTGGCAACTTGGTTTGACGACCGTTGGAAAGACCGTTGGTGCATTGACATAACCGAAGAACTTATTGAAATTATTGACAATTCTTGGGCAGCCGACAGATTGGTTTCTCCGTTTCACATTTACTTGAAAATTGCTTATCACCTTTCAAGAGAAGCAAGAGCAGGTATCAATGAATTTAAGTTGCCAAAGGTTTTCCAAAAAGAATTATTGGAGTTCCAACAAAAAGCCGTTTTAGTAGCTGCTCATCATTTGCACAAAAGAGACGGAGTAGTAATTGGTGATGTGGTTGGTTTGGGTAAAACCATTACCGCAACTGCCTTGGCTAAACTTTTTGAAGATGATTTCTTTTTGGAAACACTTATCATTTGCCCGAAAAACTTGGTGGAAATGTGGGAAGATTATGCCCACAAATACCAGTTGAGAGCAAAAGTGATTTCACAAAGTAAAGTGCAAACCACTTTACCGAATTTAAGGCGTTACCGATTGGTGGTAATTGACGAAAGTCACAACTTGCGAAACGACCAAGGAAGCCGCTATCGTGCTATAAAATCATATTTAGAAGAGAACGACAGTAAAGTAATTTTGCTTTCTGCAACGCCTTACAACAAAACCTATTTAGACCTTTCAAACCAACTTCGTTTGTTCATTTCAGATGACAAAGATTTGGGTATTAGCCCTGAACGTTATATTGAAAGCATTGGCGGACAAGTTCAGTTTACTTCGCAACACACCGAGACATTTATCAGAAGCATCAAAGCATTTGAGAAAAGCCATTTTTCAGACGACTGGAGAGAATTAATGCGATTGTATTTGGTTCGCAGAACAAGAAGTTTTATCAAAAATAATTATGCAGAAACCGACCCAACCAATGGACGCAAGTTTTTGACTTTTTCCGATGGTTCAAAGTCATATTTCCCCGACCGTATTCCAAAGCGGGTTGAATATGTGTTTGATCCAAAAGACCCGAAAGACCAATACGCAAAAATGTATTCAACCAAAGTAGTTGACATCATTAATGATTTGGAATTACCGAGATACGGGTTGCAACAGTATTTGAATGAAAACCCTTTAATCAAACCAACAAAGGACGAAGAACAACTCATGCAAAACCTTAGCCGTGCAGGACGCAGGTTGATGGGCTTTTGCAGAACTAATTTATTCAAGCGTTTAGAAAGTAGCGGTTATTCATTTCTGCTTTCATTGAGCCGACACATTTTGAGAAACTATGTTTTTGTGTATGCAGCACAAAATCATCTACCAATTCCAATAGGTAAAAACATTTCACAAAACTTAGATGATTATTTGGAAGACAGCGACACCGATAATGACGGTGATGATAAAAACCATCTGAAACTCATTCTAAAAGAGGAAACTTATTTGCAAAAGGCAAAGGAACTATACACACTCTTTGCAAGCGACAGTTACAAAAACCGTTTCGACTGGATTAGAAGTGAGTTTTTTGCCAACTCGTTACAACAAAACTTAATCAACGACAGTAAAGAAATCATCAAAATTCTGAACATTGGTAAAGACTGGAACCCTGATGAAGACAGACAGCTTAATGCTTTATACGACCTTTTAACCAAAACACACAGCAAAGAAAAAGTTTTGGTTTTCACTCAATTTGCCGACACTGCTTATTACTTAACAGAACAATTAAAGCAAAGAGGCATCGCACAAATTGAAAGTGTAACTGGCGATGATGAAAACCCAACGGGGTTGGCACAGCGTTTCAGTCCACACAGCAACCAAAAATCGGACATCATAAAAAGCGGTCAAGAGTTGCGTGTTTTGATTACAACCGATGTATTGAGTGAAGGACAAAACTTGCAAGATGCTCACATCATTTTGAATTATGATTTGCCCTGGGCTATCATTCGTTTAATTCAGCGTGCAGGTCGTGTTGACCGTATCGGACAAAAGGCAGAGCAAATTTTCTGTTACTCCTTTCTGCCCGAAGATGGCATTGAAGCTATTATCAATTTGCGTAGAAGATTAACCCAGCGTATTGAAGAAAACGCCAATGTGGTAGGAAGCGATGAAACCTTTTTTGATGGGGACCCTGTAAACCTTGCAGACCTTTACAATGAAAAATCTGGCATTTTGGACGGTGAAGATGACGACACAGAAGTGGATTTGGCTTCATTGGCTTATCAGATTTGGAAAAACGCCACAGATGCCAATCCCGAACTGAATAAAATAATTCCCGATTTACCGAATGTGATTTACGCTACCAAACACAATGACGAAGCACCCGAAAAAGAAGGCGTAATTGTTTACACCCGAACATCAGAAGAAAACGATATTTTGGCTTGGGTGGACAATAAAGGCAAAATCATTACCCAATCTCAACATACTATTTTGAAAGCGGCTCAATGCACACCTGACACCGAACCGAAATACAAACTGGAGAAACATCACGAATTGGTGAAAAGTGGTATTGACTTCATTCGTGAAGAAGAAAAAAATACAGGTGGTTCTCTTGGTAAAAAAACAGGTGTAAAGTATCGTGTGTATATGCGACTTGACCGCTATTGCAAAGAGTATGAAGGAACTTTGTTTGTAAACGAGCAACTAAAAAAAGCAGTGAACGACATTTACAAATATCCGTTGAAAGAATTTGCAAGAGAAACCTTGAATCGACAACTGAAAGCAGGTATTTCAGATGAACTATTAGCAAATTTGGTAATTTCACTTCGTGAAGAAGATAAATTGGTGATTGTAAATGAAGACGAACAACCTAACCGCGAACCACAAATTATTTGCTCTTTGGGATTAAAAAACTAACTATGGCTAATTCGCCTCAATTAAAATAGGATGCATGGCAAAAAATAAAAAAATCATTGTTGAAGGTTCAGAAATAACCATACTTCAAAATGATGAAAACGATTTTATCTCCTTAACAGATATGGCTCGATACAGAGACCAAGAAAGGACAAACTATATTATCCAAAATTGGATGAGAACACGCAGTGTCATAGAATTTTGCGGTTTGTGGGAGCAATTAAACAACCCTGGTTTTAAACGCATCGAATTCGATGCGTTTAAAAGTGAGTCAGGGTCAAACAGTTTTACACTTACCCCTCAAAAATGGATTGAAACAACTAATGCCAAAGGAATAATCTCTAAATCTGGTCGTTATGGAGGCACATTTGCACATCGTGACATTGCCTTTGAATTTGCCACTTGGATTAGTGCCGAGTTTAAATTCTACTTTATCAAGGAATTTCAACGCCTCAAAGCCGATGAAAACGACCGCTTAAAACTAGAATGGAACCTACAACGCACTTTGGCTAAAGTCAACTACCACATCCATACCGATGCTATCAAAGAAAATCTGATACCGAAAGAATTAAGCAAATCGCAAATCAGCTTTGTGTATGCCAATGAAGCTGACTTGCTGAATGTTGCACTCTTTGGCTTTACTGCAAAGCAGTGGAGAGACAACAATACTGGCAAAAACGGCAATGTGAGAGACTATGCCACCATCGAGCAATTGGTTGTATTATCTAATCTCGAAAGTATTAATGCCGTTTTAATCAATCAGGGTTTATCACAGCCGGAACGATTAAAGCAATTGAACCAAATTGCCATCACCCAAATGAAATCTTTGGTTGCTAACCAACAAATAAAGAAACTAAAATGAGTTTAGAGAAAAAGGATTTTTCCAACTATATCAAAGCGTTCAACTTTCGAGAACTGTTTAATGATATGGGCTGGAACAATGATAAAACAACACAACCCATTGTAGTTGACAATGAAACTTACACCTTACAAGCAGTTGCCGAAAAAAGCGGTTTCAAAATCTTATTGTGCAATCCCCTTTCCAATGGCTTAATTCCCGACTACAACACCCGTAAAAAGATTGAAACCAAGGTAACCAAACTGTTTCAAGAGCATTTAATTATCTTTTTTGATACCAAGAAAACCGAACAGATTTGGCAATTAGTGGTAAGGCAATCGGGCAAACCCACCAAAGTAACCGAAACCCGCTGGCACATCAACCAAGACCCTGAATTGCTTTACCAACGTGCAGCAGGAATTTTCTTTGAAATAGACGAAGAAGAACACATCACCATTATTGATGTAACCAAACGCATTGCCGACAACTTCCACCAAAACAACGAAAGAGTTACCAAGCAGTTTTACGATAAATTCAAAAAAGAACACGGTGCTTTTCTGCAATTCATCAAAGGAATTTCCGACAAAACCAATCAAGAATGGTATGCTTCATTGATGCTGAACCGACTGATGTTTTGCTACTTCATTCAGAAGAAAGGTTTTTTAGACAACAATAAAAACTACCTGCGGGATAAACTGCTTGCCTGCAAAGCCAAAAAGGGAAAAGTAAAATTCTACTCTTTCTATCGTGATTTTCTATTGGTATTATTTCATAAAGGATTGAACGACCCAACACAAAGCCCCGACACCAAAATTGAAATTGGTAAAATCCCTTACCTAAACGGTGGTTTGTTTGACGAACACGAACTGGAAAAAAGCAATGATAGCATTGACATTGACGACAAAGCTTTTGAACGCCTTTTTGATTTCTTCGACCAATACGAATGGCATTTAGATACCCGCCACACGGCAAGCGGAAAAGACATTAACCCCGATGTGATTGGATACATCTTTGAGAAGTATATCAACGACAGGGCAAATATGGGTGCTTACTACACCAAAGAAGATATTACCGACTATATCAGCAAAAATTGCATACTGCCCTATTTGTTTGACGAAACCAAACGACATTACCCGAAAGCATTTAATACAGATGCCGAATTGTGGCAAATGGTAAAGCAAAGTGGCGACCAATACATTTACGATGCAGTAAAAAAAGGTGTGGAAGAACCTTTGCCAAAAGAAATTGAACAAGGCATAAAAGATGTAAGCAAACGCACCGATTGGAATAAACCGGCAACCATCAATTACGCTTTGCCAACAGAAATTTGGCGTGAAGTGGTTGACCGCAGAAACCGATACACCGAAGTAAAGAGTAAAATTGACAAAGGCGACATTCAGCAAATCAACGACTTTATTACCTACAACCTGAACATTCGCCAGTTTGCACAAGATGTAGTAGAAAACACAAACGACCCCGAACTGCTAAAACACTTTTACAAAGCACTCAACAGCGTTACCATTATTGACCCTACTTGCGGCTCTGGTGCGTTTTTGTTTGCTGCAATGAATATTTTAGAACCCTTGTATGAGGCATGTTTGCAGCGTATGGAAATATTTTTGGAAGAAGCTAAAGATGAAAAGAACTACAAACATCTTTCGTCTGAACTACAACAATCATGGAAATCTTTAAATCATGGTCAATCATGGTTCAGACAAGTGTTGGCACAGCTAAAAAGCCCCGAACACCCCAACCTACGATACTTCATTTACAAAAGCATCATCCTGCGGAATTTGTATGGTGTGGACATAATGAAAGAAGCCGTTGAAATCGCCAAACTGCGTTTGTTCCTTAAACTCGTGGCAACCGTAGAAGCCGATTACCGAAAACCCAATTTAGGTTTAGAACCTCTGCCCGATATTGATTTTAATATCCGTGCAGGAAATACCTTGGTTGGCTTTGCCACAGAAGCAGAATTACAAAAGGGATTGACTTATACGATTGACGGTGTCTTAGCAAAACCTTTGATTGAGGAAAAATGCGAAATTGTTGCCAATGCTTTTAAACGCTACAAAGAAATTCAATTGACCTATGGCGATGATTTTAAGGAGTTCAAAAAGGCAAAAGCAGAACTCAACAAACGCCTTAATGAATTAAACCACGAACTCAACCAATTGTTGCACAAACAAGCGACAGCCATTCCTTATGATAAATGGCTACAATCACACCAACCCTTTCATTGGTTTGCGGAGTTTTATGAAATAATACAAGAGAATAAAGGCTTTGATGTGATTATTGGAAATCCGCCTTATGTTGCTTTAAAGGATGTAAAGTATATTCCGAAAAATTATGAAACCTTACCTTGTGGAGATATTTATGCCTTATGTATTGAAAGGTCAATTAATTCTCTTTTACAGTCAGAAGGAAGAATAGGTATGATTGTTCCAATATCAATAGTGTCTACAGATGGATATTCATCTTTAAGAAAGGTTTGCCATAAAAGTAAATCAGGCTATTACTTTTCAAATTTCGGAGTGAGGCCATCTAAACTTTTTGATGGAGTTGACAAAAGACTTACCATATTTATTAAAAACAATGATTTGGTTGATAAATCTTATACAACAAAGTATTATCGTTGGGTATCTGAAGAGCGGGAAAATCTTTTTAGCTATTTAAGTTATCAGAATGTCGGACAGGATTATTTTACAATAAGTGGCTTTCCAAAAGTTTCAAGTAGCATTGAAAAATCAATTTTGAAACGTCTTTTAAACCAAACAAAAAGTGTTTCAAATTTTGTCGTTAGAACATCAAGCCATACGGTTCGTTATACCCGTAAACTACAATACTTTATACAGTTTTTTGAAAAGGCACCAACAATTTATGATAGAAACCGAAATATACTTGAACCATCGGAATTGAAAGATATTACTGTAGGAAGTGAACTTGAAAAAACAACACTTATTTCCGTTCTAAACAGTAGTCTATTCTTTTGGTTTTTTATCTCCTTTTCAGATTGTCGAAATGTAAATACAAGAGAGATTTTGAAGTTTCCAATTGAAATCAGTAAAATAAACGATGAGCTATCGAAGCAACTGTCAAAACTTTCCAAGAAACTATTAACTGATTTAGAAAATAATTCTGTTTTTCTTCCAAGAAATGATAAACGAGCCGGACAATTGGAAATTCAATCTTTTCAACCAAGAGCCTCAAAACCCATCATAGACGAAATAGACGCTGTTTTAGCCAAACACTATGGTTTTACGGATGAGGAATTGGATTTTATTATCAACTACGATATTAAATATAGGATGGGTAAGGAATTAGAAACCGAAGACGAAGAATGATAAAAGAAAGCCTTGGCAATACCGCCCTATTAAAGCTACCCAAAACAGCTTTTTTATGCAGTCGGCAAGTGCCTGCTTCGGTGGTATTGAAATGTTATGACTGGGCAATAAATTGTCTGAACCTGGATTATCACAAGATGACGAAGATGAGCAAGATTAAAATCAAGGTAATCCAGATAATCTTACTAAAATCATGGTGCAGACAATGGCGGCTCAGACAATCAGTAAATAAACAACTAAACTAACGGCAATGACAAAAGAAGAACAAGATGTAATAACACATGCAGTAATTGGCAGTGCCATGGAAGTGCATTCCATTATGGGCAATGGTTTTCAGGAGGTGGTGTATCAGCGAGCACTGTCTTACGAAATGGGGCTGCGTGGTATTGAACACCAAAGAGAATTTGAAATGCCCTTACTTTACAAAGGACAAGATGTTGGGGGAAGAAGGGTTGATTTTTTGGTTAGTGGTGAAATTTCGGTAGAGATAAAAGCGATTATCCAATTAGAAGATGTACACCTGGCACAGGCAATGAATTATTTAGAGGCCTATAATTTACAAACCGGGTTGCTGATAAATTTTGGGGCAAAGAGTTTACAATTCAAACGTTTATTCAACAAAAAATACAAACCCCAATAATCATGGTAATCCTAATAATCTTAACGTCATCATGGTTCAGACAATTGGCAATACCGACCTTTTAAAGCTACCCAAAACAGCTTTTTTATGCAGCCGCCAAGTGCCTGCTTCGGTGGTATTGAAATGCTATGATTGGGCAATAGAGCAAAGAGAAAAAGGAAATTGTGTGATTAGTGGCTTCCACAGCCAAATAGAAAAAGATGTGTTGCATTATCTGCTCAAGGGCAAACAGCCCATCATCTTGACATTGGCAAGAGGGCTGAAAGAAAGAGTAGAGCCGGAATTTAAAAAACCATTGGAACAAGGCAGACTGTTAATCATCACACCGTTTGATAAATCGGTAAAACGAGTAAGCAGCCAAAACGCACAGACACGCAACCAACTAATGACAACCCTTGCTGACCAAATCACCATTGGTTACGCAAGCCCAGGCGGACAGTTGGAAGAACTACTAAAAGGAATTGATAAACCAATAAACAAAATCGTATGAGCCTACGCATTTTGCAAGCACATTGCCAAAGCCCCACAAGCCACCCCGCAAGGCAATGCTTTGTCAAAGAGCTTGCAAAGCCGACCCAAAGAAAAATTGAATTTAAAAAATTTACCTTCCCTCCTGAAAATAAAAAATACGCA
>JBAOIA010000002.1 GCA_037045145.1 Bacteroidia bacterium | reverse complement strand
CGCCAGTTGAATAGCGGTTGCAGTGGCTTTTGACGCGGGTGTGGCTGTGGTGGCCGGTTCAAACGGAAAAGACATAGCGGTATTCGCCTACGCAAAGGGTATGCGTCAGCGGCGAACGGGTAGGCGGTGACAGCGCCGCGTCCCTTGCGTATACTGTTCTTACTCGATTCCGCCTATTCCGTCGCTACTGACAGAATAAAAGAGACCCGCTAGATAATGACTATCAGCGGGTTTTCTCTTTTCTGAGTACAGAATTTTCATCCGCTGGCTTGTCCCGCCAGGCTCTTAATAGACCCGCCTTGTTCATCATGTAAATCGCTCCGCATTGGCTAAAAAAGTTGGTGGTGGTTCGGCTAGTACATTGCCAGCCGATACCGAAAAAGGGTTAAGGCGTCATCATACCGCAGTTGGATTAGACTCGTCAGCTTTAGCCTTCCAGGCGCGATATTCCCGCAGCACATTAGCGCCGCGCAGTTCAGCGCCATTGCTTGACCGGTAGCCGTCGGCATTTAACCGTCGAGCTATATCAGCGCCGGTCAGACCATCGGCCAGCATTTCAGCCACCAGCATCATCATTGCAGTCCGGCCAGAATCCACACACACAGTGTTGGGTGCACTGGCGTCGGTATCCGCAACAACAACCGGTGTCTGTGTCTCTTGTTCCGGCATTGCGAACATATCGGCGGTCTCTGGTTGCGAGTCTGGCATATCCGCAATTATTGCGGTTTTGCTTTCCCGCAATCCCTTCTCAATTAACTGCGTCGCCAGTTCATTGATACCGACGCCACACAATGCCGCTTCCTTCACGAACTCCCGGCGCAGCCCGACCGGTAGCCAGACCGTCAATGCGGCGTGTCCGGCAATGGTCAGCCGTTCCCGGTGTCGTTCGCCGCGTCGCCGGTTCGCTTCTCTGGTTCGCGTTGCCAGTTCGTCATTGCTCAATTTCCGCATGGCGTTGTCTCCCATACCGTTTGAAGTAACGATTATTGTATCCCGATAGCGTTACAAAGAACAGCGTCAAAGAACCGTCATAAGTACCCGTGATAAGTACTGATAATAGACATTATCTTGAATTTCCGCTTTCGAGGGTAGGTAAACAGCGGCTTGCCGGGCGGGTTAACCGTGATAATTTTTATTAGGGTTTATCAGCGGGAAACGTCCCGACGTCGGGACGTTGTCAGCGGTTGTCAGCGACTGTAGGTTTTCGTAGGTTTTGACGCGACGTTGCGCGACCGTAGTGTTTTGTAGGGTTTTCCGGTCAGCGCCAGTACCAAGTTTTACCAAGTTTTCCGGCTGGTAATGGCGAAGGCTGAGTTCGCCAGTTCGTTCGCCACTTCGCGCAGTTGAGTTCGCGACGTGGTGCGCGAAACTCGCGAAATTACGCGCTACAGACTGCGTAACGCCGTGCGTAATTTCCAGTTTTGTCTAGCAGTTCGCCGCCGTAACCTTATCAAAACTTAACCTTTTGACGGCTGGCTAAGACTGCCAGAACTGCCGCGCTAAGACCGCATTTATCCCGCCTATCGTTCTGTTCTATCAGACGAAACAGACTGCTAGAACAGCCCGGAATAGCGCCCGTCAGCGGCTTCTATCTAGGGATACCGCCACTGGTTTCCCGGTCTCTGTATATCGGCAATAACTCCACGCCAGCCGTCTTTATGCCGTGTTTTCCGGGTTTCGCCATCCCGGCAATGCCCACGGTTCCCGCACGGTGATAACAGCGGTCAAGATGAGATAGTCCCTGGTCAGCGCCGCCGCTTGCTGGTATGCGCTTTCCCGGTCTGCGTACCAGCCGTTGATGACCCGCAACCGGTCATCATCCAGGCGATGCGCGATGCCGTGATACTCCACTGGTGGCCTTCTCATAGCGCCGCCTTGAAGGTCGTACAGCGATGCCTTGCCAGCGCGAAATAACCGCCTTGACCGGCTTCGCATAGCCGCCAGGCAGCGAGTTCATCGCCGGGTAATGCGCGGCGACCGTGGCGACAATCCAGACAGCGAACCGTCCCGGCCATAACCGGCGCAACCCAGACCGGATAACCCCCCCCTGTGTCTGTGCTTTCCGGCAAACCTACAGACACAGGTGGGTGTGCTGCCGTGTCCGGCGTGACCCGCATAACCGTAGCGTCAAAGGTCTTCACTATCTCGGCTACATGGCCGCTGTCGGCGACCAGCGCAGCAACAAGCGCCGCCTTGTTCGCCGCTATCCACTGCCGTTGCACTGGCGTCAAACGGTCAGCCGGCGATACCCGCAACCGTCCGGCAACCACTTGAACCGAGAAGCCAGCCGCTATCATGCGCTGTAACGCTTTCGCTACTGACCCTTTAACGGGGGTTAATTCATGATGGTATAAGATACCGTCAAGACACCTACTTTCGTGCTGCGTGACAGTGACAGCGTCGGTGTCGGCTTCCATCAAAATTCTTCCCAGTTTCCGCCATCGCTATCCGTCACAGTCCCGCCGCCGCCGGAACCCGGCTTTTTATCCGTAACTCCGTCACAACCCGCTTGTGGACTGGCAGAACTGGCGCTTTCGTATCCGCCACAATGCCGGTCTGTTACGGATGCGGAATAGGGACTTTCGCTAGACGTGGCCTTGCTTGTGACGGTGTTACGGATAGAAGGTAGGTATCTGGCGAAGGCGTCCCTAAAGTCCGTGACCGTGTAGCCTTTCGCGGTCGTTGCGGATACGCGGATGGTCTGCGGAATAATGCCGTAGGGTTTCAGTAGTCGGGAAAGGTGACGTGCGGTCATTCCCTTACCCTTTGCGAACGTGACCCACGGCGCATCATCAATCCCGGTCAGATAGATGAGAATGTCCGTGGTGGTGTGGTGCTGCATCGTGGGTCTGGCGACAAAGTACTGCTCCAGGTCAGTCAGTAGCTGCACACCCAGACCGGCATTTCCGGCGTCATTGTCCGCGCCGCCAGACAACGCCAGCGCAGTTGACCGCGCCAGCCGTGACCATCGTTCGCTACCCAGGTCAGCGATGGAAAGGAGTGGCTCCCAGTTGTCCGCAGCACGGTCATTCAGCGCCTCCGGAATGTCCGGCCTTGCCTTGCCGATAGATGCGCCGTGGTCAAGCGAGAAGCGAAAGCACTTTGCGGCCAGCCGTTCAAAGTGTTCTTCATCGGCATGGCGCAACTTCTCAACCTTGTCCGTCGGCAAGCGTCGGCGCAGTTGAATTTCTACAGACCTATCAGCCAGTGTCGAATACTTCCCTTCCAGTTTTCCGATCAACGCGACGGCTTTAGCACCCCAGGTTGAAAACTGGCGTGGTTCCAGTTCATCGCCGGCGACCCGGATAACATAGGCGGTGTCTCTGGTATGACCGCTGTTGAGAATGCCGCGCAATTCATCGCCGCTTTCACCGAGAAAACTATCGGCTTCGTCTATCAGCAGTGTCGGCGACCAGGCGTCTATGGTTCTGAATATCGCCGCCGCTGTGATATTCGCGGCCAGCATCGGCTTTTCCACAACCCGATATAGCCAGCCGAGTAGCGTACTTTTTCCACATCGCTTCTCTGGACTGGTAATAGCCAGTGTCGGCGCAATATGACCATAGGAAACGACGCAGTAGGTATAAACGACCCATAGCGCAATAGCTGGTGCGGCGTGGTCTGGCAACGACATAAACCGCTGGACGCTGGATGTCAGTTCGTTCAGCAGTTCGCCGATATTGACCGGGTCTGACCACGGCGGAACTTCACGAAAGCACATTGCTTTGCCGCCGCCGGTTTCGACTTTATCGCCGCGAGCTTCTTTAACCAGCTTGTCCAGGGTGTCAGACCGGATGCCGAGCCGTTGCGCCGCCGCGCCGCGCTGCCGGTCATAGTCCAGCAGGTTCAGCGCCGCCAGCCGGTCTATTTCCGCGCCATCGCTACTGCCGTCATCAATATCCGGGTCATCATCGGGAAGACAAAACTCGTCGGGAACTTCGCAGTTATCTGGGTCTGGAATGTTCCGACTATCCGGGTCTGGCCGTGGTGGTTCGTCAACAACAACACCGGTGTCTGTGGATTTTTGACCCTGGCGCGGCTTCGGGTCTTCAAACTTCCGACCGTCCCATTTCGCCGCCGCCGCCTTGACTGTGGCGACCCGATACGAATCCGTGTCCTTATCCCGCTGGTTCCACTTCCCGCATTGCGACCCGTCAAGCCAGCCTGCAACGGTCTGTTCGTCGCCATCGGCGAACGTCATTAGCCGCAACGCCAGTGCAATTTCAGCGGTTGACCGGTCGCCATATTTCCCGGTGTCGCCGCCATACAGCGCCGCTATCGTGGGATTTTTTAGCGCCGCCGCCAGCCGGTCTGAAGGATTACAGACACAGTTGTGTGTGTCCGTGCTGGCCGTCCTGGCCTTGCTGGTGGCCTTTGCTGGTGGCCGCATATAAAGGCGGTGGAGTTCATCAAGCTGGCTTTGCATCGCCGCCAGCGCCTTCGGGTGACCATCGACAGCATTACCCGTGACCGTCATATAGCGCGGCCCGCCACCGGTATAGAGTTCAAGCCAGCGCGGATCTGAGTGTCCGTCCCGTTGTGGCTTCCCGTGGCAGAACAGCCGGTATCCAGTACCCGACGGCGATATTTCCGCGTAGGTGGTCTGGAATGCGGTCAGTAGGTCAACAGCTTTCGGGTCTGTGTCGCCGGTCTCTGGGTCTATGACGTGGTCAGCATCTATCGCAGTCAGTCCCAGGTCTGGCGTCAAGGCCAGTCCGATACCGGCCAGTTTCGGGTCTGACTGGAACCGCGCCAGCGCAACATCAAAGGTTGACCACGTCGCCGGGTCATTGGACTTCCCGGCATTGCCGGTCTTGGCGTCTATGGGTGGCTTCGTGACCCGCTTGCCATCGTGACCATACCGCCAGCACACCCATTGCGGGATAGCCTTCAAGGCGTCGGGTATGCGGTCTGGGTCAAACGCTGCGCGGCTGGTGGAGGTCAGCACCGCCAGTTGAATAGCGGTTGCAGTGGCTTTTGACGCGGGTGTGGCTGTGGTGGCCGGTTCAAACGGAAAAGACATAGCGGTATTCGCCTACGCAAAGGGTATGCGTCAGCGGCGAACGGGTAGGCGGTGACAGCGCCGCGTCCCTTGCGTATACTGTTCTTACTCGATTCCGCCTATTCCGTCGCTACTGACAGAATAAAAGAGACCCGCTAGATAATGACTATCAGCGGGTTTTCTCTTTTCTGAGTACAGAATTTTCATCCGCTGGCTTGTCCCGCCAGGCTCTTAATAGACCCGCCTTGTTCATCATGTAAATCGCTCCGCATTGGCTAAAAAAGTTGGTGGTGGTTCGGCTAGTACATTGCCAGCCGATACCGAAAAAGGGTTAAGGCGTCATCATACCGCAGTTGGATTAGACTCGTCAGCTTTAGCCTTCCAGGCGCGATATTCCCGCAGCACATTAGCGCCGCGCAGTTCAGCGCCATTGCTTGACCGGTAGCCGTCGGCATTTAACCGTCGAGCTATATCAGCGCCGGTCAGACCATCGGCCAGCATTTCAGCCACCAGCATCATCATTGCAGTCCGGCCAGAATCCACACACACAGTGTTGGGTGCACTGGCGTCGGTATCCGCAACAACAACCGGTGTCTGTGTCTCTTGTTCCGGCATTGCGAACATATCGGCGGTCTCTGGTTGCGAGTCTGGCATATCCGCAATTATTGCGGTTTTGCTTTCCCGCAATCCCTTCTCAATTAACTGCGTCGCCAGTTCATTGATACCGACGCCACACAATGCCGCTTCCTTCACGAACTCCCGGCGCAGCCCGACCGGTAGCCAGACCGTCAATGCGGCGTGTCCGGCAATGGTCAGCCGTTCCCGGTGTCGTTCGCCGCGTCGCCGGTTCGCTTCTCTGGTTCGCGTTGCCAGTTCGTCATTGCTCAATTTCCGCATGGCGTTGTCTCCCATACCGTTTGAAGTAACGATTATTGTATCCCGATAGCGTTACAAAGAACAGCGTCAAAGAACCGTCATAAGTACCCGTGATAAGTACTGATAATAGACATTATCTTGAATTTCCGCTTTCGAGGGTAGGTAAACAGCGGCTTGCCGGGCGGGTTAACCGTGATAATTTTTATTAGGGTTTATCAGCGGGAAACGTCCCGACGTCGGGACGTTGTCAGCGGTTGTCAGCGACTGTAGGTTTTCGTAGGTTTTGACGCGACGTTGCGCGACCGTAGTGTTTTGTAGGGTTTTCCGGTCAGCGCCAGTACCAAGTTTTACCAAGTTTTCCGGCTGGTAATGGCGAAGGCTGAGTTCGCCAGTTCGTTCGCCACTTCGCGCAGTTGAGTTCGCGACGTGGTGCGCGAAACTCGCGAAATTACGCGCTACAGACTGCGTAACGCCGTGCGTAATTTCCAGTTTTGTCTAGCAGTTCGCCGCCGTAACCTTATCAAAACTTAACCTTTTGACGGCTGGCTAAGACTGCCAGAACTGCCGCGCTAAGACCGCATTTATCCCGCCTATCGTTCTGTTCTATCAGACGAAACAGACTGCTAGAACAGCCCGGAATAGCGCCCGTCAGCGGCTTCTATCTAGGGATACCGCCACTGGTTTCCCGGTCTCTGTATATCGGCAATAACTCCACGCCAGCCGTCTTTATGCCGTGTTTTCCGGGTTTCGCCATCCCGGCAATGCCCACGGTTCCCGCACGGTGATAACAGCGGTCAAGATGAGATAGTCCCTGGTCAGCGCCGCCGCTTGCTGGTATGCGCTTTCCCGGTCTGCGTACCAGCCGTCGATGACCCGCAACCGGTCATCATCCAGGCGATGCGCGATGCCGTGATACTCCACTGGTGGCCTTCTCATAGCGCCGCCTTGAAGGTCGTACAGCGATGCCTTGCCAGCGCGAAATAACCGCCTTGACCGGCTTCGCATAGCCGCCAGGCAGCGAGTTCATCGCCGGGTAATGCGCGGCGACCGTGGCGACAATCCAGACAGCGAACCGTCCCGGCCATAACCGGCGCAACCCAGACCGGATAACCCCCCCCTGTGTCTGTGCTTTCCGGCAAACCTACAGACACAGGTGGGTGTGCTGCCGTGTCCGGCGTGACCCGCATAACCGTAGCGTCAAAGGTCTTCACTATCTCGGCTACATGGCCGCTGTCGGCGACCAGCGCAGCAACAAGCGCCGCCTTGTTCGCCGCTATCCACTGCCGTTGCACTGGCGTCAAACGGTCAGCCGGCGATACCCGCAACCGTCCGGCAACCACTTGAACCGAGAAGCCAGCCGCTATCATGCGCTGTAACGCTTTCGCTACTGACCCTTTAACGGGGGTTAATTCATGATGGTATAAGATACCGTCAAGACACCTACTTTCGTGCTGCGTGACAGTGACAGCGTCGGTGTCGGCTTCCATCAAAATTCTTCCCAGTTTCCGCCATCGCTATCCGTCACAGTCCCGCCGCCGCCGGAACCCGGCTTTTTATCCGTAACTCCGTCACAACCCGCTTGTGGACTGGCAGAACTGGCGCTTTCGTATCCGCCACAATGCCGGTCTGTTACGGATGCGGAATAGGGACTTTCGCTAGACGTGGCCTTGCTTGTGACGGTGTTACGGATAGAAGGTAGGTATCTGGCGAAGGCGTCCCTAAAGTCCGTGACCGTGTAGCCTTTCGCGGTCGTTGCGGATACGCGGATGGTCTGCGGAATAATGCCGTAGGGTTTCAGTAGTCGGGAAAGGTGACGTGCGGTCATTCCCTTACCCTTTGCGAACGTGACCCACGGCGCATCATCAATCCCGGTCAGATAGATGAGAATGTCCGTGGTGGTGTGGTGCTGCATCGTGGGTCTGGCGACAAAGTACTGCTCCAGGTCAGTCAGTAGCTGCACACCCAGACCGGCATTTCCGGCGTCATTGTCCGCGCCGCCAGACAACGCCAGCGCAGTTGACCGCGCCAGCCGTGACCATCGTTCGCTACCCAGGTCAGCGATGGAAAGGAGTGGCTCCCAGTTGTCCGCAGCACGGTCATTCAGCGCCTCCGGAATGTCCGGCCTTGCCTTGCCGATAGATGCGCCGTGGTCAAGCGAGAAGCGAAAGCACTTTGCGGCCAGCCGTTCAAAGTGTTCTTCATCGGCATGGCGCAACTTCTCAACCTTGTCCGTCGGCAAGCGTCGGCGCAGTTGAATTTCTACAGACCTATCAGCCAGTGTCGAATACTTCCCTTCCAGTTTTCCGATCAACGCGACGGCTTTAGCACCCCAGGTTGAAAACTGGCGTGGTTCCAGTTCATCGCCGGCGACCCGGATAACATAGGCGGTGTCTCTGGTATGACCGCTGTTGAGAATGCCGCGCAATTCATCGCCGCTTTCACCGAGAAAACTATCGGCTTCGTCTATCAGCAGTGTCGGCGACCAGGCGTCTATGGTTCTGAATATCGCCGCCGCTGTGATATTCGCGGCCAGCATCGGCTTTTCCACAACCCGATATAGCCAGCCGAGTAGCGTACTTTTTCCACATCGCTTCTCTGGACTGGTAATAGCCAGTGTCGGCGCAATATGACCATAGGAAACGACGCAGTAGGTATAAACAACCCATAGCGCAATAGCTGGTGCGGCGTGGTCTGGCAACGACATAAACCGCTGGACGCTGGATGTCAGTTCGTTCAGCAGTTCGCCGATATTGACCGGGTCTGACCACGGCGGAACTTCACGAAAGCACATTGCTTTGCCGCCGCCGGTTTCGACTTTATCGCCGCGAGCTTCTTTAACCAGCTTGTCCAGGGTGTCAGACCGGATGCCGAGCCGTTGCGCCGCCGCGCCGCGCTGCCGGTCATAGTCCAGCAGGTTCAGCGCCGCCAGCCGGTCTATTTCCGCGCCATCGCTACTGCCGTCATCAATATCCGGGTCATCATCGGGAAGACAAAACTCGTCGGGAACTTCGCAGTTATCTGGGTCTGGAATGTTCCGACTATCCGGGTCTGGCCGTGGTGGTTCGTCAACAACAACACCGGTGTCTGTGGATTTTTGACCCTGGCGCGGCTTCGGGTCTTCAAACTTCCGACCGTCCCATTTCGCCGCCGCCGCCTTGACTGTGGCGACCCGATACGAATCCGTGTCCTTATCCCGCTGGTTCCACTTCCCGCATTGCGACCCGTCAAGCCAGCCTGCAACGGTCTGTTCGTCGCCATCGGCGAACGTCATTAGCCGCAACGCCAGTGCAATTTCAGCGGTTGACCGGTCGCCATATTTCCCGGTGTCGCCGCCATACAGCGCCGCTATCGTGGGATTTTTTAGCGCCGCCGCCAGCCGGTCTGAAGGATTACAGACACAGTTGTGTGTGTCCGTGCTGGCCGTCCTGGCCTTGCTGGTGGCCTTTGCTGGTGGCCGCATATAAAGGCGGTGGAGTTCATCAAGCTGGCTTTGCATCGCCGCCAGCGCCTTCGGGTGACCATCAACAGCATTACCCGTGACCGTCATATAGCGCGGCCCGCCACCGGTATAGAGTTCAAGCCAGCGCGGATCTGAGTGTCCGTCCCGTTGTGGCTTCCCGTGGCAGAACAGCCGGTATCCAGTACCCGACGGCGATATTTCCGCGTAGGTGGTCTGGAATGCGGTCAGTAGGTCAACAGCTTTCGGGTCTGTGTCGCCGGTCTCTGGGTCTATGACGTGGTCAGCATCTATCGCAGTCAGTCCCAGGTCTGGCGTCAAGGCCAGTCCGATACCGGCCAGTTTCGGGTCTGACTGGAACCGCGCCAGCGCAACATCAAAGGTTGACCACGTCGCCGGGTCATTGGACTTCCCGGCATTGCCGGTCTTGGCGTCTATGGGTGGCTTCGTGACCCGCTTGCCATCGTGACCATACCGCCAGCACACCCATTGCGGGATAGCCTTCAAGGCGTCGGGTATGCGGTCTGGGTCAAACGCTGCGCGGCTGGTGGAGGTCAGC
>JBAOIA010000001.1 GCA_037045145.1 Bacteroidia bacterium | reverse complement strand
CCAGATTTATCTGCTAATGTTTTCAAACTTTCCAACTCAGGACCATCACCACAAAAGATTATAATTACATTTTTGGAAATAAATTTTTCTGCTGCATGAATGATAATTTCCAATCCTTGTGCATGGCCCATCACGCCTGTATAGCTAAAAATAAAACTATCATCTGAAAGATTGAAATTCTTGCGACATTCGCCCTTGTTGAGATTTAAATTAACCACATCATCAGAAATTCCATTGGGTAGCCAATGCAGGTTCTCTAAATGTGTTCGCTCTTTAATGTTTTGAATGATACCCTGTGTTTGTCCGGTAATCAGAAAAGATTTTCTATAAAGAAAAAGTTCAAGACGCTCAGCCATCTTCAAAAGAGATTTATTGGTAATGACACCAAGTTTTTCGGCTGACTCAGGCCAGAGATCGGAGATGTTAAAAATAAATTTTGATCTTTTTATTCTGGAGAGGAGCCACCCTGTTAGTCCTAAAAACAAAGGAGGACTTTCACAAATGATGATATCCTGTTTTTTAAGTTTTAAAATGCCCCAGATGAACGAAGAAATCACAAACGAAAAATAATTAAACAGTCGCGGAATAACAGAGCGGCTTTTGCCGACATATATCCAACTTCTGAGAATTACAATTTCATTAATGCTCTCTGAAATAAAATACTTGCCTTTATAGTTATCGTGAATTTGATTCTGCGGATAATTAGGCATTGCTGTAAGAACGGTTATTTCATGTCCTTCATATTTTAACTGTAACGCAAGGTCAGAAAGGCGATTTTGTGGAGCACCAGTCTCAGGAGGGTAATATTGGGTAAGGATGGTAAATCTCATGTTTTATGATGTGCTTAGTTCATTAATGGCTTGCTGATGTGTAATAAACTCATGTCCCGTTTCAATAAGATAATCAATTAACCATTCATACCATTGCTTCCAGGTAACAAAAGAATTTGAATAATAGCGGTCGTGAAAGAGTATTGAAAGATAATTGATTTTTAATTCTCTGGCTTTTACAATATATTTAATTGTTTCAAGTTTTGCTTGTTCGAGATTATTAATCTGCCATCGCTTTTGTCCGTTAATAATCCATCCATCCATTATTTGTAATGGAAATTCCCATAGTCCATTAATTTGATAAGGGTCTTTAAAATCCTGTATCGAAGCATCATAGGTATATCCTATCTTACCGATGAGGCTAAGAGTATGACTATTCATACGCAAATAATGCATTCTTATTCCAAACGAATCAAGCCCTGATAATTTTTTGAACGTATTAAATTCTTTTTCCATTTCGCCAGCATCATAATAGGCGATGCCATGAACACCAATTTCAAACCCTTTAGTTACAATTTTTTTAATTATTAAAGCTGCCTGATTTAATTCATACGACAAACCTACTCCATTATTTACCCCAACAAAAAAGGTGCTTTTAATATTTCTACTTTGATTAAAAGCAATAACTTCATCAACACCATTCCATTTGTTAAGAGTAAGATCTGCCAATCGGTTTAAAAATTCTTTGAATGTTATTTTTCTGTTGAGTAATTCGATTACAGAGCGAATGTAAAATTTGGGGATTATTAAATCTTTAAACCAGTGCTCATGCACGGTAATATGATCAACATCATGAGACAGTAATATTTTCATTAAAATCGGTTTCTAACTATAAACTTCAAGGCTAATTCTAATGGAAGTATGGCGCGATTAATCATATAGTAGGGGTATAATTCAGGGCCAAATCCACGCATATATTTTTCAACTTCTTTAATCATTGATCCTTCAAAATCGAACTTTTGTAGTCCAGCTTGCTTAGCATGTGATATGCAATTCCATAAGGATAGTGCACCTCCGCTGCTGCTACCAGCCTTGTCATCATATCCACCCAATAGATAGTAGGCTTTTTGGGAATCATGAATACAAAAGGATGCAGCTATTGGTATGCCGTTTTGGTAAGCAACATAAGCAAAGCTATTATGCTCGTTAGCAAACGAAAATAATATTTTGTGTAGTAAAGTTTGATTTACGGCTGTTGATTTCCTTTTAAATGTTTTTAATACTAAATTTAATACTTCATTATAATCATATGTTTGTAAAGCAACAATACCCTCTTTATTTGCTTTTTTCAAATCATTTCTTCGTTGTGCAGAACACGATGTTAACAATTGATTTTCGTCTTGTTTTAAATCAATCATATAAGTGTAAAATGGAACGACCTTAAAATTATTCCAAAAGTACGGCTGTGTATCAGTTATTTCGCAAGGCAAGGCGAGGGTTATGAGGTGAGCTTTTTGTTGATTTAAATAGTTGATAATATGATGATGTATTTTTTTTTCAAAAGATAATGCATTTGATTTATTGGAGGTTCGATTGTAAAAGATTAACCCGCAATTAGGATTAAAAGGTGTTGTTTTAAGATGTTTGAAGAATAATTTTTTTGATAGACTAAAGTAAAATGTTCCGATAATTTTATGATCATTATCAAAAATTCCGGCAATTCGCATTTGCTCATCATCAAATAGCTTTAGCCATTCGGGTTGGTGAAAAATACCACCATATTGCTTTACCAAATTCAAATAAGCGGTATGATTAATGTCAATAGTTTCAATCTTCATAAACTAACTTTTCATAAGCATTAATGAGTTTAGAGCTTTCGTTTTCCCAACTATATTGCTCCAAAATTAATTTACGTCCATTTGCGGCAAGTTGCTCAGCAAGTGTTTTGTGGGAATAAAGTTGCTCAATGGCAAGCGCAATTTTATCAGGATTCAGCGGGTCAGTAAACAAAGCACAGCCATCAAATATTTTTTTCCAATAATCAAAGTTTGACATGATTATTGGTTTTTGACATGCCATATACTCAAAAGCTTTTACAGGTAGGCTGGTAACATAATTTTTAGCTGGATATAATAATGCTATACCAATGTCAGCCGCTTTAATGTAAGGATAAACTTGATCCATTGACATAAAGCCCCAATATTTGGTTTTCGTAAAGCCGGCTAATGATGAACATGTTTTTTGATACGATTCTGATGACCATGACCCTAAAAGCCATAATTCAACAGGAATGCTCACTTTTTCAAGTGCCAGAATGATTTCCTTAATGCCGCGCTCTTCGGAAAGCCCGCCAGCATAGATTAAAGTTAGTTTATCACTTTTATGGTGATAGGCTTTTAGCTTATCAATGAGTCCTACTATGGCAAGGTTCCTGATCACAATAGTTTTAGTAACATTGAATTTACGTGCAATATCTTCTGTGGCGGCTACTATTACATCAAAAAACAAGCAGCAGAACAATTCAATATACTTTACAATAAATGATGCAAAGGTTTTAAAGAGTCTATTTGGAATATAGGGTTTATAGTAAATTTGTTTTGGAAGATCTTCATGCACATCGTAAATGACTTTTTTACCCAATATTTTTAATATTACTCCAATAGGCATTAACTCCGGATCGTGAAAATGATATACCGAAGCTTTTGTTTTTAATGCCTTTTTTAAAGCACTAAAGGATAAAAATGTGGCTCGGAATAAACGGTTGCTGGTAGAGGTTAGACTTATTATTGTAATGCCCTGATTATATTTTATTCCTCCACTGTCGGGAGCCACAATAAAGACAACATAACCTGCTTTACTAAGTGCTGTACATTCTTTAAAAAAAATACGGTCATCTAAAGCATGATGAACTGTAGTTATATGGCAAATTTTAATTCTATTCAATTTAATGTGGAGAATTTATTTCTAAAAAGTAAAAACAATATGATTATTAATCCCCAGCCACCTGAGAACATTAAAGTGCTGATTGCTGATGAAATTAATATAGCAACATAATAGAAGTTTAGCGCAAAACTAATTTTTGAATGAGTTTTGAAAATATTTTGAACAGTAATGATCAAAAAGCTTAATATGAACGCTGAAATCAGCAGACCTTTATTGCCGAAGTTGCCATAATCATACATAAAGGATGGGGCTACTACTGTCCCATGCAATCCTTTGGCGGCATAATTGGGGTAGAGGATATCATACATCTTTGCTGGAAAATCATAATAACTGCAACCTAATAATGGTGCTGCAAAGTTATATGCACAGCCATTTGCAAAAGGTAGTTCTGATGGGATTTTTTGGAACCACTTGGAAATAATTCTACCGGGAAGTATAAATACCCTTTCGCCTATTCCGCGAACAATATACCACGTAGCTACAAAAGCATTATCAGGAGCTATGTTGTTTTCATCTTGGTTTATGGCAAAAGGGTCTTCCTGATAAATATATTCAGAGGTGTTTTGTACGCCACGACCAATTAAAAAAGGATTGGCCACTATTACCAAAAAACACAAAGCAAAAGATAGCAAGGCCGACAGTGATATGAATTTTTTGTATTGGAAAGTGATGGCCAGATAAATCAATAATGGTAAAAAGATGGTTACGATATAACTTTTCTGCATGAGTAATAAAGCATAGCAGGCCCCCATGACTGAAATCAAAATGAAATATTTTTGGTGTTTAATAACAAAAAAATAAAATATAAAAAAAGGCAATATGGCTCTCAGGATAAAGCTGCTCAAATAATTCATCCATAATGGTGTAAGGTAACCAATATTGTTTCTGATTTTTGCAATTACAACATCGTCAGTTGAAGCTATTGCTTTAATTAATGGCAAATGCTTTAAAATAACGATGTGTAAAATAATGGTTACTGCTACAAACGCAATCATTCCTTTTACTATAATGTTTATCATTTTCGAACTTATTGCAAAATGACTCAATAAATCATGTAGCTTTAAAAAAGGAATTAGCAGACTAAATAAGACCGAAAATGTAATAAAAGGAATAAGATAAAATTTAAATATAATGGAGAAATAGGTAAATCCCGAATCAGAATATAGGCCGCATAAAAGAAAGAAAACTACAATCAGATAAAGTATAAGCAGATGGTTGGATTTAAGAAAGTATTTCACTTCGATAGTTTTAAGCTGTTTTGATAACTACGTACGGCTTGCATTACAAAAATGAGATAAATGCTATAAGCTAATACCTCAGTAATCGTGAGCAAAATAAGGAATTTTTTTATTTCAAAATGTTTAAAAAAAGTTAGTGATAGCATTAGTGCTAAATAAATGACTGGCCAAACACTTGCTAGTTTAATACGATTGAGGGCAATTAAAACATTACTTAATGGCGATACTACAAATTGTATGGCATAACTGAATATTAAAATTTGTAAAAAAACACCCGACATACGCCAGGTTTTGCTAAAAAACCATTCAAAAAGCATAGGTGCTATAGTTAGTGAAATGATAAATAGCAAGCCAGAAATGAGTAATAATTTTCTTAATATACTTTTTATAGTAGGTTGAATGCTTTCTTTATTTCTAACCTTTGCTGCAATGTGTTCTAAATAAATTTGTGAGAGTGATAATGTAATAAGCGAAATCGGAGCAAGAATAACAATTCGGGTTTGATTGTATAATCCGGTGATCTCCTGACTATAGTACGATGAAATAAAGAATACCGGTAATGAGGATGCTACTGCATTCATAAGTGCGGGCAATAGATTAAAAATGGGAAATTTGCGATAGTGCTTTAATGAAAGGGTAATTTCATGTGCAGGCTGTCTAAAAATATTGAGTTTTTCTTTTTTTAATTGCCATGCCATGAATGCAGATAATATTAGCCAGCCTGCGGTGAAACCGATAATTAATCCAGTTTGTTTAAAATAAATACCAACTACGATACTAATAAAAGTAATAGATACCGTTTGAATAATTTTGGAAAGGGCATTTCTTTTAAATGCTTTTTTTCTGATCAGCCAATAAGTGCCTGTTTGAAATATTCCCATGCATAATGTAATAATCGGAATGACTGATAAATAATGGTAACTTGCATGAAAATTTAACCTTTTAGCTAATGCATCACTATAAAGTAGCAGTACTAACCATAATATGAAAGCAATTAAAACACTTATTCTGATGGCGCCAGATGCAATTTTTTCAGCAGTTTCATTTTGGTCAGGTAAAATAATTGCGTGCTCGTATCTTAAACATGAAGCAATTCCTATCATTCCAGATGCAACACTAATGGTAGAAAACATGCCAAACTGTTCAGGAGTGTATATTCGGGATAAAACCGGTGAAAATACCAAAGGAATAATTTGTGCTGCAATACTTCCTGCAATAACAATGAGAGAGTTTTTATTTATCTCACTTTGGCTAATTAAACCTTTTAGGTAGCAAAGTAGGTTGAAACTTTTAATATTCATACTTTACTTTCAGGAGTGATATTTGTTTTTTAGTTTACCTGTTTGGTAGAAAAGCCAAATCAAAGATGATAAATAAACTGCAGATTGTCCAATGGAAAAAAAAGTGAGAAAATATACTGTTGAGAATTTCAATATCACGGATAAGATAATAGTTATAATTAAAACAGCAAATCCAGCCAAACTCCAAAGGTACCATTGTTTTTGTTTTGTAATGATAGAAGGAATACGAGTCATTGGTGTTCGGATGAAGTCGAAGAAAAAATAAGGGGTAAGTAGTTGTGCATAAAAGCCGGAAGTTCGCCATTGTGAGCCAAATGCCCATGCAAAAATATCAGGACCTGCCCATATTATAGGAATGACAATAATAGCTGCTATTGCCGATGAGCGTTTAAGGACGTTAACCAGCAAAGGCTGAATATTTTGTTTTGCATGATACCATTCTGCAGCTTTTTGAATGAAAACTTGTTCCATAGCATAACCAATCAGATTAAATGGTGCTTGAAGAATTCTTGCCGTAAGGCCATACCATCCAACAATTGCTGTATTGAAACTGTAAGTTAAAAAATAAACAGGACTATTAATTAATAGCATATCGATAAAAGCTTGCGGGAGATTGTATTTTGGAAAATCAGAATGACTTTTAGCTATAGAGTTTAATTTACGGTCAAAAATTTTAACAAAAGGCAGTTTTTGCTCACGATGGAGTTTTAGTAATAATAGAGATAAGGAAATAATAAGTCCCATAAAGTAGCCACCTATCAGCCCAAATTTTTGATAACCTATTAATCCTGCTATTAAAATAATACAATTAGTAACCACTGATTTCAGAATATTATTTTGAGCTATCAGCGAAAAAAGTATATGACGGTTTAGCCAGGCTATTACCGCTTTACCTAATCCATTCAATAACATCATTAGTGGCAACAACCAAAGCCACGGCAATAAAAAAGTTCTTTCAATGCTGAAGCAATAAAATAAGCTAATGGTCAAAAGGGTAATACCACTGGTAATAAGTGCTGTTCTTACACTGATATTAAAAAGTTGGTTGGCATGATGAGCAGGTGCAGGAACGATGGCTGCATCATATCGCAAACAAACGATTACCGATAGTCCGGTAAGTAAACTCATGAAAGTGGCTAAATGACCAAAATCTTCGGGAGTGTAAAGCCTTGAAAATAATGGCGCCAAAGCTACGCTAATAAGCTGCGCAATGACGCTACCCGTTATAAGGGTTCCCAGATTACGGTAATATGTTTTATGTTCAGTTGCTGCCATGAGAACTGCCTGAAGGCTGTTACTTG